>CAZYHE010000005.1:0-10419 GCA_964647225.1 uncultured Anaerolineales bacterium | reverse complement strand
TCGGACGGCGCTTCGGACGGCGCTTCGACAAGCTCAGCGAGCGTCGGCCTCGCGATCCTCAACGATGGCAAATACGGCTGCGATGTGAACGGGGGCACGGTGCGCCTGACCGTGCTGCGCTGCCCGCCCTATGCCTACCACGTCCCGCCGCATGTCTTCGGCACGAAGCTGCGTTATGACTGGCTCGACCAGGGCAGCCAGGAGTTTACGGTCGTCCTGCGGCCGCACGTCGGCGATTGGCGCGAGGCCGAGGTGGTGAAGCGGGCGCGCGAGATCAATCTGCCGCTGCCCGCGATCACGATGCACAGCCACGCCGGTTCGCGGCCCAAGAGCGCCTCGCTGGCTGCGCTGACCAACGCCGACATGGAACTCACCGCGTTCAAGCTGGCCGAGGATGGCGACGGCTACATCGTGCGCGTGGCCGATCGGCACGGCCGGCCCTCCCGCGGCGCGCTGGTCTGGGGGGCGCAGAGCTTCCCGCTGGCGCTTGAGCCGTTCGAGGTGGTCACACTGCGCGTGCGGGAGCGCGACGGAAGCTGGCAAGCGGCGCGGTGTGATATGATTGAGCGAACTTTTTGACAGGATTGACAGGACTTGCAGGATTAATCTTGGTATTTCTATCCTGTGAATCCTGTCTGATTTCAGTTCTCTAAGGCCCGGAGATATCCATGAACTCACGCGAACGCATGTTGACGGCCCTGAACAATGGCCGGCCGGATCATCTGCCCTGCCAGGTGCATGGCTGGATGACCTACTACCTGAATCACTATCTGGGCGGGATGGACTGGTGGCAGGCGTATGAGAAGTTCGACATGGACTTCGCCATTTACGTCTCGCCGAAATATATCTACAGCGACCACGATTTGGCGCAGTGGCGGCGCGAGCGCGTCGAGCTGGGCGCGGACGCCGATGGCAACCACCGCTGGGACGAGACGATCCACACGCCCGCGGGCACGCTCCATCACGCGGGCGCGTGGAACGAGATCACCGGCTGGGAGGTCGAGGATCTGATCAAGACGCCCGACGACTTCCGGCTGTGGGAAAAGTATTGTCCCGTGCCGGTCGCGGCGGACTTCGCGCCGATTCAAGAAGTGAAAGATCGGCTCGGCGACCGGGGCATCATCCGCTCGCACCCGTTCAGCCCCGGCCAGGGCAGCCCGTGGCAGAGCTTCTGCACCCTCGTCGGCACGCAGCAGGCGATCATGCTGGCGATGGACACGCCCGATTTCCTCCACCACGCGCTGAACGCCATCCTCCAGCGCACCCTCAAGGTGACGGAGATGTGGAAGGGCACCCCGGCCGACATGGTCGAAACGGGCGGCGGCGCGGGGTCGAACACGGTCATCAGCCCGAAGCTGTTCCGGGAGTTCTGCGTCCCCTACGACCGGCAGCAGCACGCGGCGCTGCACGACGCCGGGGTCAAGATCGTCTATCACCTGTGCGGCGGGTTGATGCACATGCTGGAACTGGTGCCGGAGAACGGCGCTGACGGGCTGGAGACGATGACCCCGCCTTCGATGGGCGGCGACTGTGACCTGGCAGAGGCCTCGCGCCGCGTGGGCGATAAGCTCTTCTTCATCGGCGGCTTCGACCAGAACGCCGGCTTCGAGCAGGGCACACCGGAGGCGGCGCGGCGGCTGGTGATCGAGTGCTTCGAGGCGACCCGCGATCACGCCGGTTACATCTGCGCGCCGTCGGATCACTTCTTCCACGGCGATCCGGCCAACCTGCAGGCGTTCTCGGATGCGGCGAAGGAATGCCGGTATTGACCGCGGCGTGACACAGGAGTTGGTAGATTGGTAGATTGGTAGATTGGTAAACGGGGGGCGCTGCGTGGGAAGGCCCAGCCTCCCAATGTACCAACTTACCAATCTACCAACTTACCAAGTTACCAATCTACCAACCTACCGCGTTAGGTCATCCCCCCATCCGGTGCTATAATTCACCTCAAACATCATCGTGAGACAGATCGTCGCCTCTCGACCCATCGAGCAATCATGACCACATCCCGACCAGACGGCTTAAATCGTCCGGCGGCGTCGCCGGGCTTCTTGCGCATTCTTATCCGCGCCCTCGGCTACCTGCGTCCCTACCGCGGGCGGACCATCGCCGCGTACCTGGCGCTGCTTGCCTCGACCGGGCTGGCGCTCTTCATCCCGCAACTCGTCCGCGCCACGGTAGATAGCGGCATGCGCGGGGGCGACCTGGCCGCGCTACGGCTGGCCGTGCTCGGCATCCTGGGCGTGGCCTTGCTCAAGGGCCTGCTGGCGTTCCTGCTGGGCCGCTGGACCGAGATCGCCTCGCAGGGCGTGGCCTATGACCTGCGCAACGCGCTCTTCCGCAAGCTGTCGGGCCTCTCCTTTTCCTACCACGACCGCGCCCAGGTGGGGCAATTGCTCTCCCGCTCGGTCCAGGATGTGGATCGCATCCGCTTCATGACGGGGCGGGCGCTTCTGCGGCTGGCCGAAGGCAGCCTGTTGCTCATCGGCGCGGCCGTCTTTCTGTTGTTCATGAACCCTTCGCTGACGTTGCTGGCGCTTTGGACCATGCCGATCATGTCATACTGGGCCTGGCGCTTCAGCGCGCGCTTCCGGCCGTTGACCCTCGCCGTGCAGCAGCAGTTGGCCGTGCTGACGACCCGCCTGGAGCAAAACCTGCGCGGGGCGCGCGTGGTCAAGGCCTTCGCCCAAGAGCCGGCCGAGATCGCCAGCTTCGACGCCCAGAACGACCGTTGGTTCGACCTGTCGGCCACCGCCGCCCGCCTCCAGGCGCTCAACTTGCCGCTGCTCGATCTGATCGCCAACCTCGGCTCGGTCTTCATCATCTGGTACGGCGGGTCGCTCGTCGTTGCTGGCGGCCTGACGTTGGGGGAGCTGGTCGCGTTCTCCACCTACATGGGCCTGCTAATCCAGCCGGTGCGCCGCCTCGGCATGATCCTGCCCAACCTGGCGACCTCGGTCGCGGCCGGCGAGCGGGTGTTCGAGATCCTCGACGCCGAGTCGGAGGTCAAGGACGCGCCGGACGCCTACCCCCTGCCGGACGGTTCAAACCATCTGGCCGGCCAGGTGCGCTTCGAGCAGGTCTCTTTCGCCTACTTCAAACGCAACAAAGTGCTGGATGCGATCTCCTTCGAGGCGCAGCCCGGCCAGGTGATCGCGCTGCTCGGCCCGACCGGTTCGGGTAAATCGTCCGTCATCAACCTGATCCCGCGTTTCTACGACCCGACTGGCGGCCGCATCACCCTCGACGGCCACGACATCCGCCGCGTGCAACTCAGCTCGCTGCGCGACCAGATCGGCATCGTCCTGCAAGAAACCACCCTCTTTGCGACGACGATCCGTGAGAACATCGCGTTCGGCCGGCCCGGCGCCAGTGAGGCGGAGATCATCGCCGCGGCGCAGGCGGCCCAGGCGCACGATTTCATCATGGCGACGCCGCAGGGCTACGACACCCACGTGGGCGAGCGGGGCATCACCCTTTCCGGCGGCCAAAAACAGCGCGTCGCCATCGCCCGCGCCCTGCTGAAAGCCCCCCGCATCTTGATCCTGGATGATGCGACCGCCAGCGTGGACGCCGACACCGAGCGGCAGATCCAGGCCGCGCTGGAGCGGCTGATGGCCGGCCGCACCTCCTTCGTCATCGCCCAACGCCTGAGCACCCTGCGCCTGGCCGACCTGATCCTGGTGCTCGACCGCGGGCGGATCGTCGCCCGCGGCACGCACGCCGATCTCCTGCGCACCTCTGAGCTGTACGTCCAGATCTACGAACGGCAGTTGCGGCCGCAGGCCGCGGCCGGCCAGGGGAATGCCGACCGGCAGGAGGTGGCCCCATGAGCTTTTCCATCGGCTCGGCGGGCGCGCGCATGGGGCCGGGCGGCGCGCTCGAACGCTTCGGCGGCCACGATGAGATGCATGCGTTCGACGCGCAGGTGGCGCTGCGGCTGCTGGCTTTCGTGCGTCCCTATTGGCGCCAAATGGCCGCGGCGCTCCTGTTGATGTTTGTCGCGTCGCTGTTGACCCTGGCGACCCCCTATCTGGTCAAGATCGCGATTGACCAAAACATCGCGACCGGCGACCTGGCCGGGCTGAGCCGCACCGCGCTGCTCATCGCGGCCACCTTCGGCGGCATCTATCTGACCGCGGCCGGGCAGCGCTGGCTCCTCTCGTGGGTGGGGCTGCGCGTGCTGGCGGCCCTGCGGCGCGATCTGTTCCGCCATCTGCAAGCCCTGCCGCTCGGCTATCACGACACGCACATCGTCGGCGTCACCATCTCGCGGGTCATCAACGATGTCGGCGTCATCAACGATCTGCTCTCGCAAGGGTTGGTGACGCTGGTCGGCGACAGCGTGGTGCTCGTCGGCATCGTCGTTGCCATGGTTTCGATGAGCCCTCGGCTGGCGCTCTTCTCCTTCGCGGTCGTGCCGCTGATGATCCTGGCGACGCTGCTCTTCACGCGTCGCGCCCAGCGCGCCTTCCGCCAGACCCGCTCCGGCATCGCCGCGGTGGTCGGCGACCTGGCCGAGAACCTCTCCGGGATGCGAGTGATCCAGGCTTTCGCGCAGGAAGGCGCGACCTTCGAGCACTTCGACTCGGTCAATCGGGTCAATCGGGATGCGCATATCTCGGCCATGACCCTCTCCTTCGTCTTCCTGCCCACCGTGGAATTCCTGAGCATGTTGGCGACCGCGGTCGTCCTCTGGTTCGGCGGCGCGTTCGTCGTGGGCGGCGCGTTGAGCCTGGGCGTCGTCGTCGCGTTCCTGGCCTACGTCACGCGCTTCTTCGATCCGATCCAGGAGCTTAGCCAGCTCTACACGACCGTGCAGGCGGCGATGGCCGGCGGCGAGCGGGTGATCGAGGTGCTCGACACGCAGCCCGACGTGGCCGACCGGCCCGGCGCGGGCGAGATGCCCCCGATCCAGGGCCGGGTCGAGTTGGATCACGTCAGTTTTGCGTATCGGGGCGAGGTCGAGGTGCTGCACGATGTCAGCCTGCGCATCGAACCGGGGCAGACCGTGGCGCTAGTGGGACCGACCGGCGCGGGGAAGACCTCCATCGCCAACCTGGTCGCCCGCTTCTACGACGTGAGCGCGGGCGCGGTGCGCATTGACGGGATAGATGTGCGTGACGTGCGCCAACGCTCGCTGCGGGCGCAGATGGGGCTGGTGCCGCAGGATCCCTTCCTCTTTAATGGCTCGCTGATCGCCAACATCGCGTTCGGCCGGCCCGACGCGACGCAAGCCGAGATCGAGGTGGCCGCCCGGCTGGCCCGCAGCCACGAGTTCATCGCCGGCCTGCCCGACGGCTATCAGACGGAGATCCTGGAGGGGGGCGTCAACCTCTCGCTCGGCCAGCGCCAGCTCATTTGCATCGCCCGCGCGGCCCTGGCCGACCCGCGCATCCTGATCCTGGACGAAGCCACGGCCAGCGTGGACACCGTCACCGAGGCGTACATCCAGGAGGCGATTGACCGGCTGCTGGCCGGCCGGACGGCCATCGTCATCGCCCATCGGCTCAGCACCATCCGCAACGCCGACCTGATCTGCGTGGTGCAGGATGGCCGGGTCGTGGAGCAGGGCCGGCACGCGGCGCTGTTGGCGCAGGGCGGGCTGTATCGGGAGCTATATGAAAAGCAGTTCTTGGTAACCGCGCCGCAGCATTCGGCGGATCTCAAGCCCATGTAGGCAACCGCAAAATAAAACCCGTGACCACATGTCCCGTTTGAGTCCGGTTTAACCGGGTTAGGAGTTACTATGTCCAAAGGCAAATGGCTCACGTTGGCGGCCGGCGTCCTGGCCGGCGCGGCAATGATGGGTGGTTGGCGCGTGTACAGTCGGCGCGCAGTGGAACGCATCCCAACGCCCGAAGCGGTTGACGATCCAGCGGTCGCGGCGGCCTATGGCCGCGTCGCCGCGACCCCGCAAATGGCACTGATGCGCCGGCTGATGGCCCGCCGCGCGGTCCACCTATGCCCGGCCGGCGAGGCCGCCGACATCGGCTGCGGGCCGGGGCAGCTCGTGATCGAGTTGGCGCGCCAAACCCCGCACCTGCACATCACCGGCGTGGATCTGGCCGCGGAAATGCTGGCACAAGCCCAGGAGAACGCCGCCCGCGCCGGCGTCGGCGCACAAGTCGCGTTCCGGCTGGGTGATGCCAACCGCCTCCCGTTCGATGACGGCTCGCTCGACCTGGTCGTCAGCACGCTGTCGCTGCACCATTGGGCCGATCCGGTCGCGGTGTTGAACGAGATCCAACGCGTGCTGGCGCCGGACGGCGCGTTCCTGATCGCCGACCTGCGCCGCGATCTGCCCCCGCCCGCCTACCTGCTCATCTGGCTCGTCAGTCGCTTCGTCGTGCCCTCCAGTCTGCGCCGCGTGGGCGAACCGCTCGGCAGCCGCAACGCCGCCTACGATCCCTACGAGGCCGCGAAGCTGGCGCAAACCTCGCTGCTCACCGGCTGGCGCATCACGACCGGCCCGCTCTGGCTGCAGATCGAAGGGCGCAGCCCCTGAGGCTCATGACCAACACACCATCCGCTCAGCCCGAAATCCGCCGCGACTGGCCGCGCCCCCTGCGCGTCGCCGCCTTCTTCGCGAGCGCGTTCCTCGCGTTCATCTGGTGGGAGCTGATCGCCGGCCGAGATCGAGGCGGTCGCCCGGCTGGCCCGCAGCCACGAATTCATCGCCGGCCTGCCCGACGGGTATCAGACGGAGATCCTGGAGGGGGGCGTCAACCTCTCGCTCGGCCAGCGCCAGCCCATCTGCTACGACAGCCCCGG
Source organism: uncultured Anaerolineales bacterium (assembly GCA_964647225.1). Classification (GTDB taxonomy): domain Bacteria; phylum Chloroflexota; class Anaerolineae; order CG2-30-64-16; family CG2-30-64-16; genus CAZYHE01. Next base: position 3,645 of record CAZYHE010000005.1, on the reverse strand, counting down.
AGGTCACTGGGGATTGGAAGCGATATATTGCTGGAGCGCCGCATCCATGCGGCGTTGCCAGCCTTCGCCGGTCGCTCGGAAATAGGCTATGACCTCCGGACTGTACCGCACTGTTACCGGGACTTTGGTCGGTCGTCGTTGTGGGCCGCGTGACCCTGGCTTGCGCGCTGGTAGCACAGCAAGCAATTCCGGCGGCAGCGCCTCGGCCGCCGGTCGCATGGCACGCATGTCGGCGCTCGTCAACTCGCGGACTTCACCCGTTTCGTCGGTTAGCAGTTTCTCGTTCATAGCGTCTCACCTCGCGTTCATTGACCCGTATATTGTAGTTACAAAAAGCACGTTTGTCAAACTGCGAATCGCGCGCGGTGCGCAACATCATGGCCGGACGAAAAGACCCAACTCATGTCACTGATTGACTCGATCGTTGATCGAAAACTACAGATCTTGAAGCAGATGGCCGGCGGGCCGGCTGCGCCGCCGGAAATCCGCCGCGACTGGCCGCGCTATTTGCGCGTCGCGACCTTCTTCGCGGGCGCGTTCCTCTCGTTCATCTGGTGGGAGCTGATCGCCGGCCACCTCCCGTTGATCGGGGCGCGGGTGCGGCGCGACTCGTTGGCGCGTTGGAGGCAGGTCGCGCAGCGTTATCGCCGGCTGGCGATCCGCTATGGCGGGGTGCTCATCAAGCTCGGCCAGTTCCTCAGCATCCGCGTGGACGTGCTGCCGATGGAGATCGTCGAGGAGCTGGCCGGGCTTCAGGATGAGGTGCCTGCCGAAAGCCCGGCCGATATCGAGCGGGTGATCGCTGGCGAGTTCAACCGGCCGAGCGCAGAGGTGTTCGCCTGGTTCTCGGCCGAACCGCTGGCCGCGGCGTCGCTGGCGCAAGTACATCGGGCGCGGCTGCACCTGGCCGAGGGCGAGCCGGAGGTGGTGGTCAAGGTGCAGCGGCCGCGCATCGAGATGCTGGTGGAGACCGATCTGGCGGCCATCCGGCTGGCGGCGCGCTGGCTCAAGTGGTACCGGCAGATCTCCGCCCGCATTGACCTGGATCGGCTCTACGAGGAGTTCGCGTCCACCACCCGCCGCGAGCTGGATTTCGTCGCGGAGGGCCACAACTGCGAGCACTTCGCGGCCGATTTCGCCGCGGATGCGGGCATCTACATCGCCAAAGTTTATTGGGAGACGACGACCCGGCGGGTGCTGACCCTGGAAAATGTCGCCGGGATCAAGATCACCGACACGGCGGCGATGGAGGCCGCGGGCATCAGTCGGGGCGAGGTGGCGCGGCGGCTCTACGACACCTACCTCCAGCAAATCTTCGTCACCCATTTCGTCCACGCCGACCCGCATCCCGGCAACCTCTTCCTGCGACCCCTGGAACCAGATCCCGCCGCAGCCCCAGATGCGCCGCGACCGTTCAAGATCGTCTTTGTGGATTTCGGCATGGTTGCCGTCATCCCGGAGGAGCTGCGCGCGGCCCTGCGCGAGCTTGTGATCGCCCTGGCGACGCGCGACGCGCACGGGATGGTGCAGTCCTACGTCAAAGCGGGCGTCCTGCTGCCCGGCGCCGATCTGCCGCGTCTCGAAGAGGTTCACGAGGCGCTGCTCAAGCGGTTCGGCGGGGTGCGGATGGGGCAGCTTCGGGATGTGGCCTTCGAGCAGGCCGAGTTCATGTTCCGTGAATACCGGGATTTGATCTACGAGATGCCGTTCCAGTTCCCCGGCGACATGCTTTTTGTCATGCGTGCGGTCGTCATCCTATCCGGGCTGGCCACCACCCTCGATCCCGATTTCGATCCCTGGGCCGCGACGATCCCGTTCGCCGAGCGGCTGGCCGTGGGCGAGTTGACCCGTGATTGGCGCGGCTACCTGGAGCGGGCGTTGGGGTGGCTGCAACTGCTGGCGCGGCTGCCCGGCCGGCTCGATCGCCTGGCAACCCAGGCCGAGCGCGGCGCCCTGACGGTGCAAACGTCGCTGGCCCCCGATCACGCGAAAGCGTTGCGCCGCATCGAGCGCGCGGTGGACCGGCAGACGTGGCTGACGTTGGCGGTCGGGCTGCTGGTGGCCGGGGCGCTGCTCCGCGCGACGCCGGGCAGCGAAGGGACGGGGCTGGCGCTGTTCATCGGCGCGGGAGTGGCGTTCCTGTGGGGCCTGACGCGGCGCTGATCTGGACGCTGCCAACTGCGCAACAGGCGTTACGGGCGCTTGTGATGCGAAGATATAAAAACTTGGGGTTGCGTTGACATTTGTTTCGGGGTGTGGTATCTTGTCCACGAGATCACATTCCGACCGTGGAACATTCGGTCGCTTTTCCCGCATATTTTCGCCGCTACCCCTCAACCTGCTGCCATGACGGCAGAACCCCAGACAAGCGAGGAGCCTCGATCAGGGGTAAGGCGGGCTATTTCACCAACCTATGGAGAGTCACCCAATGGCGATGATTGACGAATTCGTACATATCTTTGAGCTACCCCCGGCAATGATCCCCCACATTGATTTTGTTGTTCAGGGCCGCGAGATGGAATTGGTCGTCGGCCTGGGCAAACAGACGATGACGCTCGATCAGGTGGCCGAGATGATGCAGATGCCGCGGGATGAGGCCGAGGCGTTCCTCACGCAGGCGTACTATCGGCATGTGATCAAACGCAAGACCGAAGAGGGGGTCACAACCTACGCTGCCGGCTCCTTCTACCGCCGCCTCGATCCGCTCTCCATGTACGAGGGGTGGGGCGACGTGCCGGCCGATGCCCGCGACGCGGTGATCGAGTGGCAGTTGCAGGAGTTCATCAACATCTGGCAGCCGGTGGTCGAGGAGATGCGCAAAGATCCCGATGCCTTCATCCGTATCCCCAACCGCGATGTGCTGCTGCTGGATGAAGCGCTCGAGATGGTGGAGGCGGCGACCGATCACGTGGTCGTGCCGTGCGATTGCCGGGCCATCGTCATGGCCTGCGACCGGCCCCGTGAGGCGTGCATCCGCCTGGACAAAGGGGCGCTCAACACGCTGGAGCAGGGCCACGGTCGCCGGGTGACGAAAGAAGAGATGAAGCAGATCGTGGTCAACTGCGACCGCGAAGGGCTGATGCACACGGGGCGGCGGGCGTGGCGCGAACAGGGCGAGCTATTCGGCTTCTGCAACTGCTGTGCGTGTGATTGTTATCCCATTCGCGGGGGCATCAAGTTGGGCATGAGCCAGCAGTGGCCGCGTGCCCACTACGTGGCCGAGCGCGACCTGGAGAAGTGCCACATGTGCGGCAAGTGCGTGCAGCGCTGTCACTTCGACGCATTTTATCGGGATGGCACGCAGGTGCGCGTCAGAGGCAAGAAAGCCAGGCACGTCGCGTTCGATGCCAGCAAGTGCTGGGGCTGCGGCCTCTGCGCGACGGCGTGCCCGGAAGAAGCGATCACCATGCGGCCGCTCCGCGAGATCGTGGCGCAGGCGACGGATGCCGCTTTGCCCGTTGCGGCGCAGCCGGCCGCGGAGCTGCACGCATGACGCTTACCGTCCCGGTCCTGCGCGATATCACCGAACCGAACTCTCTGCTGGCGGCGCGGCTGCGGACGATCTTCCGCCAACACAACGTCCTGGTGCTGGATATCATCGCCTCGCCCGGTGCGGGCAAGACGGCGCTGCTGGAGCGGACCGTC
>CAZYHE010000004.1:18115-27509 GCA_964647225.1 uncultured Anaerolineales bacterium | reverse complement strand
GCATCGGCGAACGCTTTGGGCGTCGGGTAGCAATCCACGTGATCCCACTCGACGTTGGTCACCACCGCGATCTCCAGTTGCAGCCCCAGGAACATGCGATCATATTCATCGGCCTCGATGACGAACGGGCCGGCGCCGGCGCGGGCCGCGGCGGTGGCGGTCGCCATCCCCTCGGCCGGGCCGACCGGCACGCGGCCGCCGATGATGAAGCTCGGATCCAGCCCGGCGCGCATCAGGATGATCGCGACCAGGCTGGTGGTCGTGGTCTTGCCGTGGCTGCCGGCCACGCCGATGCCGTGCTGGCCGGCCATGAGCGGGCCTAGAAAGTCGAAGCGTTTGACGACCGGGATGCCGGCCGCCCGCGCCGCGCTCACCTCGGGGTTATCGTCCGGCACCGCCGACGAGATGAGCACGAGGTCGGCGCCCGCGATGTGCTGCGCCTGATGGCCCCGGTAGACTGTCGCGCCGTGCTCGGCCAACTCCACAGTCGCGTCATTGGGCCGCTGATCGGAGCCGGAGACGGTGAAACCCATCTGCAGCAGCAATTCGGCGATGGCCGATAGGCCGGAACCGCCGATGCCGACCAGGTGGATGTGTGTCTGGCCGCGCGCCGCCCGGCTTGTATTGGTCAACAGGCTCGCCCAGGCCGGACGGTTTAAACCGTCGGTAGATTGCCTCTCGTTCATTTCAGCACCCGCATGATCATCATAAACACCACCAGGATCAGTAGCAGCCACCACGGCAAGATGGCGAGCGGCAGCAGCTTGACTATGCTTGTGTAAAACGCAGTGAAGGGCGGACCGATGATGCCGCCCGGCCAACCGGCCTTATCCAGGTAATGCCAAATGCTTCCAGCAAACAGGTAGCCGTTGAGCAAGCCGGCGCCCAGGCTGAAAAACCAGTTGCTCCCTTTGCCCGGAAAGGTCAGCGTCTCGCCTTCGTAGCTGATGTAGGCCATGACCAACATGAAGATGATCGCCAGCGCGCTGTTGACCACCTGGAGTGCGGCCGAATCTGAGACGAACAGTCCCAGGAACATCGTCCAGTACTTGTAGCCGGGGGCCGCCGGATTGGTCAGCAGTTGCAGCACCAGCAGGGCGATCAGCAGCATCGTCGTCGCACCCAGCTCGCGCCACACCCCGCGCGCCACACCGATGACGCCGAAGACGACCCAGATGGTGATGAAGACGATCTCGACCGGCCCCATGCGCTATCCCTTCTTGGCGCTCAGCCGTGCAGCCATAAAGATAAAGACGACGATCAGCCCGGCGATGATAAAGTGCGCCGACGGGTTGCTGCTCAGGTTGCCCAGGAATTGCAGCAGCTTGGCCCACACGATATCGCTGCTGGCGACGGGCAGCCCCGGCGGCGGAATCTGCGGCGTCATGCCCTTGATTTCGAGCGGCACCGGCAAGATGGCGAAATCGGGAAACAACACGGCGATCGTGTAGGCGATCACGATATAGCCGTTGAGCAAGCCCAAGAGCAGCCCAGAAAACGAGTAGCGCCCGCTCAGTCTGAACGGTTTGAGCGAGCCGATCAGCAGGCCGACGACCATGATGGAGTAGAACACCAGCAGGTAGAAGGTTGCCGGCGAGTTGGGATCGAGGAGCGCCGGCCTTGATTTGCTCAGCGCGTCGCTCAGTCCGGTGCTCGAGCTGCCGCCCGCGAGCGCGCTCATCCCGCCGCCGAGGATAAAGCCCCCTATCCGGTTGATGATCGCGATCAGCCGCCCGCCGAACGCGCGCAGGAAGGCCGGGCCGATCAGCAGCGCGGCCAGAATGATGACAGAAGCCTTGGTCACGCGCAAGAAGCCGATCACGCCGAAAATGGTCATGACCGCGGCGACTGTGAGCATGATGAACAACAACATACGTTCGATCCTATCTTCGTGCCGCATTCCTTCGGCTTCGCTCAGGGCCAGCTCTTCGACTACGCAGCAAAACCCCGTTGCTCTGCTCAGGGTGCCTTTACTAACCTTTTTGGGACGCCAGCCGGTACAACTCATCTGCGATGTTGGCTGCGGCATCCGGTCGGGAGATCGCCCGCGCGGCCTTTGCCATCGCGGCCAGCCGCTCCGGCGCATCCAGCAACCCCAAGATGGTCGGCGCCAGGCGTGCGGCCAATTCAGCGTCCTTCAGTATCACCGCTGCGCCGCGGTCGGCCAGGTAGGCCGCGTTGGCGTCCTGATGCTGGCCGGAGTAGGGATAGGGCGCCAGGATGGCGGGCAACCCGACCGCCGGGAACTCCGCCAGCGTCGCCGCGCCCGCTCGTGCCACCACCAGATCGGCGGCCGCCAGCGCGGCCGGCATCTCGTGCAGGTACGGGTAGGCGTGGTATCGTTCGGCCAGTTCCGCCGGCACGACCGCATCCTCAGTCTGTTGGCGGTTCGACAAGCTCACCGACCGTGTCGCACCCTCAGTCTGTTGGCGGTTCGACAAGCTCACCGACCGTGTCGCACCCTGAGCCTGTCGAAGGGCGGCGGCCACCTGTTCCACCTCCGGCCAGTCCAGCGTCCCGCTGATGTGTACGATCTGGCAGCGGGGCAGGAGCACGGGCAGCGCGGCCCCCACCGCCCGGTTGATGCTGCGCGCGCCGCGGCTGCCGCCCATCACCAGCAGCACCGGCAGCGGGTCTAAACCGGCGGGCTGGAGACCGAGCGCGGCCTGTGCGGCGCGGCGTTCGGTTGTAAAAAGCTCCCGCCGCACCGGGTAGCCGGTCACGACGGCTTTGCTCCCGAAGTAGCGTGCCACTTCGGGGAAGGAGACCGCCACCCGCGTCGCCAGCCGGCTCGTCCAGCGGATGGAATCGCCCGGCGTCACGTCCGGCAGGTAGATGAGCGCCGGCACGTGCATCCGCCAGGCCGTCCAGGCGACCGGCGCCGCGACGTAGCCGCCGGTCAGGAGGACCACATCGGGCCGGAATTCGGTCAGAATGGCCCGGCATTGCGCTGCGCCGCGGCGCATCCGCAGGAAGCTGCTCAGGGCGACCCGCAACGACCGCCCGCGCACCTGGCCGGTCTCGATGGCCCGGAACGGGATGCCGGCGCGCCGCGCCAACTCATCTTCGGCGCCACCCGCCTCGCCGATGTAGCACAGCGCAACCTCTGACTCCTGACTCCTGACCCCTGCCCCCTGACCCCTGACCCCTGCGTCAGCGGGCGCGGCGCCGGCCGTCTTTCTCAGCTCGTCCACTACGGCCAGGATCGGGTACACGTGTCCCCCGGTCCCGCCCCCCGAAAGCAAAACTCGCATGGTCCGACTTCTTCTCTGGTGATTCATGGGCAATGCCCAGGAGCAGGCCGATCCCCGCCATCGAAGCGACCATCGCCGAGCCGCCGTAGCTCATGAAGGGCAGCGGTTGGCCCGTGGCCGGGATCAGCGCAATGGATGTGCCGATATGCATGATCGCCTGGACCAGGATCCACGTCGTGACGCCGATCGCGGCCAGTGCGTTGAAGCGATCGCCCGCGTTCAGCGCGATGCCCAGACAGCGGTAGCCCAGCGCCGCGTACAGGATGACGATCGCCAGTTGGCCGATCAGCCCCAGGTCGGCGCCGATGTTCGCAAATAGATAGTCGCTCCACAGCAGCGCGACAGAGAGTTTCTGGCTCCAGACGCTCGTGTCTGCCGCCAGCCCATCGCGACGGCGCATCAGCTCGATGGCGTGGCGGATGTTTTCCGGCGCCAGGGTCGGGTCCCCCAGCATGTCCCACCAGCCCTGGATGCGGTCGAACGCATGGGGCGATTGCCAGAGCAACAAGATAAACATCAAGATGCCGATCAGCCCGACCACCAGCAATTGCTTGATGTCTGCGCCGCCCACGAAGAAGATGGCGATGCCGATCGCCAGAACCACGATGGCCGTGCTGAAGTTCGGTTCGATCACGATCAGTGAGGCCACCAACCCCATCAAGATCGCAAATGGGATCAACCCGCCGCGCACGTCGGCCAGCAGCCGCCCCTTGGAAGCGACCCAGGTCGAGACGTAAATGACCACGGCCAGCTTGGCGATTTCGCTTGGCTGGACGCTGCCGAAGAAGGTGCGCCGTGCGCCGAAGCGGTCATCACCGAACAGCAACACCCCGGCCAACCCGACCAGCGCAACGATCATGATCGGGATGGCAAGGCGCTGCCACACGTTGGACGGAATCCGGGCTGTGATGAACATGACCAGCACACCCACGCTCACCCAAAGGCTTTGCTTCAGGAAATAGCTGACCCCGAACCGAAAATAGCTGGCGCTGAAGACCATCACCAGGCCGATCGCGATCATGATCGCCAGGATGGCGAGCAGCGGGAAATCCCACTGCGCGGTCATCGCAGCCACCCGGTTGCGCACCGATGGGTTGGCGCGTTGGGCCGGACGAGTCGCGCGCGGGCTGACCGGCGCCACGGGCGCATGGGCTGTAGCCGTGGCGCTCCGATACGTCCGACCACCGCCTGACCCCTGACTCCTGACAGTGTGACCGGGTGACACAGTGACACGGTGAACGGGCGACTCAGTGGAACCTGCACGAGTCACCTTGTCCCCTTGCCACCTTGTCGCCTTGTCAGTGTCGCGCCGCGCCCGCTCGTTCACGCCAACGCCTCCACCAAAGCCCGGAAATGCTCGCCGCGCGCGGCAAAATCGGCGTAGGCGTCGAAACTGGTGCCGCCCGGCGCCAGCAAGACGACATCCCCCGGTCGCGCGGCCCGCTCGGCCGCGGCGACCGCCTGGGGCAGATCAGCGCAGCGAGTGATCGCCACTGCCACGACGCCAGAATCTTTTGCGTACTTCAGCAACGCTTCGTGAATCAGGCCTGCGGCCTCGCCGAACAGGATGACGTGCTGCGCCCGTTCATGGATCACCGCCGCGCACTCGTCCCAGGGCAAATTTTTGTCGCGGCCGCCGGCCAGCAGCACGATCGGTTCAGCGAAAGCTCGCAGGTCGGCTACGGTGCGTTCCGGGGCGGTCGCAATCGAATCGTTGACCCAGATCACTCCCCCGCGCTCGCGGACGATCTCCAGGCGGTGCTCGACGCCGGCAAAGGTCGTGGCGACCGCGCGCATCGCGTTCACATCGGCGCCGGCCGCGCCGGCCAGACAGCAGGCCGCCAGGATGTTCGCCAGGTTGTGCCGGCCGCGCAGGCGCACCTCGGCCGCGCGACACACCACGGCGTCGGGCAGGCCGGACTGCCGCCAAACCAGCGTTTCGCCCGCCGAACCGCGCCCCGGCTCATTTCGGAGGAACGCGCCCGCCGCAACCTCTTCGCGCAGGCTGAACCCCACGCGGGCGCCCTGCAGCGGGAAATAGACCGCCTCCTGGCCTTCGCCCGCCGCGATCTGGCAGCGGCCGGTGCGCAGCCACGGCCCGGTGTAGCTATCGTCGGCGTTCAGCACACACACGTCGCTGCTGCTCTGGAACCGCAGCAGGTTGGCCTTCGCGGCCGCGTAATGGCTCATCGAAGGGTGACGGTCCAGGTGGTTGGGCGTGATGTTCAGGAGGCCCGCGCTGGCCGGGCTGCGGTCGAACAGCTCCCCCTGAAAGCTCGAAAATTCCATCACGACCTTGTCGCCGGGGCCAATCGCGTCGAGCCGGTCGAGCAGCGGGGTGCCGATGTTGCCCCCGACATGCACCGTGAACCCGGCCGCCTGCAACATCAGGCCGGTGAGGGTGGTGGTCGTCGTCTTGCCGGCCGACCCGGTGATGCCGGTGATCGGGACTGGGCAGCGCATGAGGGTCAGCAGGCCGTCGTTGCTGAGCGGGATGCCCGCGGCCACCGCGGCGCGCACGATCGGGATGGCCGGGGAGACGCCGCCGCTCAGGCAGAGCAGGTCGGCCTCGTCCAGCAGGCTGAGCGGGTGGCCGCCGAACGCAAACCGCAGCCGCGGACGGTTTAAACCGTCCGCGCTCAGGCTGGTCGCGAACGCCTCCAGCTCAGCGGCGACCGCGGCCAACTGCGCGGCCGATCGCATGTCGCTCAGCGTGACCTGGGCGCCGGCTGCCAGGAAGAAGCGGGCGGTTGCCGTGCCCTGCCGCGCCGCGCCCAAAATGACGACGCGCCGCGGCCCGACCGGGCCGCCCCGCCGAATCCCTGAACTGCCATTGGCTTTCCCGTTTGCCCTGGATGCGTATGTCACGACGATTGATCCTTACCCTTTGACTCCTGCCCCCTGACTCCTGCCCCCTGACTCCTGCCCCCTGGATACCGTCACCCATGCGCCCGGCCAGAGGGACTGGAACCGCTCCATCAACCGCGCGGCCCAGAGATCCGCCTCGGCGCGCGCCACGATCCAATCCCGATAATTCACCTCGACCTGCGTGCCCAGCTCCTTGAGCGTGCCATCGGGCTGCGTCTCCAGTGGCAGCGGCGCCAATTGCACCAGCAGCGTGTGGATGCGCACCTGCTCCGGCCCGATGCCCCGGCCGCGGCTCCTCGCTAGTGCGTCCGCAACCCGGCTGAGCGCGGTGTACGCCAAGCGCAGGGCTTGCGCCTGATCCCCTTGTGCCAGGGCCGCATCCAACTCCCCGCGCAGCGGGCTGAGCACGTTCAGGATCAGCCCGCCGGGGCTGGCCTGACTCGGCGGCGGGTTGAATTCCCGATTCTCGGGCGGCAGGACGCCGCGGAAGCGCGTGATCTCCGCCTCGTGCGGGTCCAGCTCCGGGAGCGGCTGCACACTCATAGGAGCGCCAACGCAATGCCCAGCATACCGGCCAGCATGCTGATGATGAAGAATCGGAACATCACGTGCGTCTCCGACCAGCCGAGCAGCTCGAAATGGTAGTGCAACGGCGCCATCTTGAAGATGCGTTTGCCCGTCCCCGTCCGGCGCTTGGTCCACTTGAAGTAGGTCACTTGCAGGCTGACCGAGAGCGTTTCCGCGACGAAGACGACCCCGACGATCGGCAGCAACAGCCACTGCCCGGTCATAAGCGCGACGACCGCCAGGGCTGCGCCCAACGCCAGCGCGCCGGCATCGCCCATGAAGAGCTGCGCCGGGTAGGCGTTGTACCACAGGAAGGCGAAGAGCGCGCCGGCCATCGTGAAGCAGAACGACATCAGCGGGAACTGGCCTTGCAGGAACGCGATGACGCCGAAGGCCGCAAACGCGATGGCCGAAGTGGCGCCGGCCAGCCCATCCAGCCCATCCGTCAGGTTGACCGCGTTGGTGAAGCTGACGATGATGAAAACCGCAATCGGGATGTAAAACAGCCCCAGGTCAATCTTCTGTTGGATGCCCGGGATCGCGACGCTGTGAATGTCGAGCACGAAGTAGAGACCCAGCGCGATGATCAGCGCCAGGATCGTCTGATAGGAGGCCTTCACGCGGGCGATCATGCCCTGCCCGTCGCCGCGCGTGCCGCGGATGCCTGCCAGGTCGTCGCGTGCGCCCAGGTAGCCGAACGCGGCGATCACCACCAGCGGGAACAGGATGCTCTTGCCGATCAGCGAACTGCCCTCGGCAAAGTTGAAGATTCGCAAGATCGTCTTGCCCCACTCCAGGCCGCTCAGCAGGTTCGCCAGGTTCAGCACGACCGTGATGATGAAGACCGGCACGAGGAAGAGGATGCCGCCGATGGTCGGCGTGCCAGTTTTGACCTGGTGGCCGCCCGGCTCCTCGATGTGAATCTTCTTGCCGATCCCGCGGCGCTTAAGCTCATTGATCAGCGGCCGCCCCCACACCACCGCCAGGAGGAACGAGACGGTGGCCAGAGCCAGGGCGAACGAGACAGGATGCGAGTCTTGCATGGGTGCTCAGCTTTTGCTTTCGACGGTTTAAGCCGTCGTCCGATTTAAACCCGCGGCCAGCGCATCCACGATGGTTTCCATCGAGAGGGCGCGTGAGCCTTTGATCAATACGATATCGCCGCCGCGCAGTAAGCCGGTCAGCACGGCGATGGCGTCTTCTTTGCCCGTCGTGGCGTAGATGTCCGCGGGCTTCATCCCGGCCGACAGCGCCTCCTCGGCCATCCAGCGCGCGCGCTCGCCGACGGTGATCAGCTTGTCGGCGACCTGGGCCGCGCGGCCGCCGACCAGCCGATGCCCTTCTTCCTCGTAGGCTCCCAACTCCAGCATTTCACCCAACACCACCACGGCCCGGTGGCTGGCATTGCAGATGTCGTCGAGCAGGTTCAGTGCGGCGAGCATCGAGACCGGGCTGGCGTTGTAGGTGTCATCAATAAGGGTGGCCCCGCGCAGCCCCGGCACGACCATCAGACGCAATTGCCCGCGTTGTTGTTGCAACCCCTTGATGATCTCGGTCCAACTTAGCCCCTCCACCAGCCCGACCGCGGCCCCGCGCAGCGCGGTATGCACCGAGTGGCGACCGAGCATCGGCAGGTGGACGTGCAGCACCTCGGCGCCGTAGTGGAACCGGAAGCGGATCCCCTCCAGCCCCTCGCCGCTGATCTCATCCGCCCAGAGATCGCTCGAATCATCCAGACCATACGTGAAGATGCGCGCGGATGTGCGGCCGGCCATCGCGCGCACCAGCGGGTCGTCGGCGTTCAGGATGGCGACGCCGCCATCCTCGGCCGCTGGCAGCGCCTGCACCAACTCGGCTTTGGCCTGTGCGATGTGCTCGATGGTGCCCAGGCGTTCCAGGTGGGTCGGCCCAACGTTCGTCACCACACCGATGCGCGGCCGGGCCAGGCGGCACAGGCTGGCGATTTCGCCGAGCGAGTACATGCCCATCTCGAGCACCAGCCGCTCGACCCCTGCCGCCAGCTTCAGGAGGGTCAGCGGCAGGCCGATCTCGTTGTTCAGGTTCCCTTCGCTCCGCATGGTGACGAAGCGCTGTTCCAGGACGTTTGCGACGATCTCTTTCGTGGTGGTCTTGCCGACGCTGCCTGTGATCCCGATCGCCACCGCCGACATTTGGTCGCGCTAGTGTGCCGCCACCTTTTGCAGACCGGCCAGGCTGTCCGGCACGACGAAGACATAAGGCAGGGACGCGTCGTCGGCCTTGGGCCGGCCCTGGGCCGGCTCGGGCCGACGGATCGTGCCGTCGGGCAGGATGAACGCGGCCTGGATGCCCAGTTCCAGTGCTCTCGGCTCGGCGATGGCGGCCCTGGCCCCGCGGCTGAAGGCGTCGGCCAGGTAGAGATGGCCGTCGGTTTTTTCCCCAGCCAGGGCAATGAACAGATCGTTCGGCTGCGCCGCGCGCGAATCCACGACGACGGCATGCACTGCCTGGCCGGCGAGATCGGCGAGCGCGGTCCGTGCCGCCGGCGCCGCAAGGGCCGACCAGAGATCCGAGAAATGCAGCTTATCCGAAGGAGCCATAACGCGGCCTCCTGCCGCTATCAGTAATGTGGCGCAAGATACCATCTTGCGCTACGTTCCGTGTGCCTTATGGCTCGCGCGTATCCGGCGCAATGTGCAACACGCGCACGGCGTCCTGCGCTACCG
>CAZYHE010000004.1:0-18015 GCA_964647225.1 uncultured Anaerolineales bacterium | reverse complement strand
GGCTCGCGCGTATCCGGCGCAATGTGCAACACGCGCACGGCGTCCTGCGCTACCGTGGCAAATACCGGCACAGCCACCTGCTCGGCCCACCGTGAGCTTTTCGGCTTGTCCAGCTTCACCAGGATGATCAATTGCGGGTCGGCCGCGGGCAGGAAGCCGACAAAACTGGTGATCGTATCCTGGCTCGTATAGCCCCGCGCCGTCGAGATTTCCGCGGTCCCGGTCTTCCCCGCCACCTTGTAGCCGGGCACAAACCCGCGATAGGTCGCGCTCTCGACGTTGTAGACCATCATTTGTGTCAATGTCTTGGCCGTCTCCGGTTTGATCGGATACCCCAAGACCCGCGCCGACAAGCGATGCATCCGGCCATCTTGCACGAGCGCGCGGACGACCTGGGGCTGATAGCGTGTGCCGCCGTTCGCAATCGCGGCCACCGCGTTGATCATTTGCATCGGCGTCACCAGCAGGGCCTGGCCGAATGAGTTCGTTGCCTGGTCGAAGCGGCTCCAGAAGGGGTTGCCCGGCTCCTTCAGGAACCCGATGGTTTCCGGGCTGAGATCCACTTCGGTCAGGCTGCCAAACCCGAACTGCCGGACATAGCGATAGAAGGTCTCCGCGCCCATGTCCAGACAGATCCGTGCGGTGATGACGTTGATGGACTTGGCGAGCGCATATTGGACCGGCACCGTCCCGTAGCTCTTATTTTCGGCGTTGCGGATCGGTTGGCCGTCCACCATCAAGACGCCGCTGTCGGGGTAGGTTTTCTGCGGCGTGATCTGGCCGGTGTCCAGCGCCGCGGCCATCGTCACGAGCTTGAAGACCGATCCCGGCTCATACGATTTGCTCGTCGCCGCGTTCGCCCACCACTCGGCGCTGACGTCCGAATAGCGGCCCGGATCGAACGCCGGGTAGTTTGCCAGCGCCAGGATGCTGCCATCCCGCGGGTCCATCACGATGATCGTGCCCCCCTCGGCCCGGTGGACGCTGATCGCCTCGGCGAGGTGCATCTCCACCAGGTATTGGAGCGGCGCGTCCATGGCTAAGATCAGGTCGTGGCGTCCCGGCGACGGCAAGTAAAGGCGCCAATCTTCGGGGAGCGGCTCCGGCTTCTCCGCGGCCTGTTCCAGCGGCAGATCTTTTTGGCCCAACAGCCAGCTATTGTAGCTGGCTTCGACCCCATACAGCCCATCGCGCTGATAGTCGGTGAAACCGATCAGGTGCGCGCCGAGCTGTCCCAAAGGGTAGGCGCGGATGCGACGGTCTTCAGTCCACACCAGGCTCGGTCGGCCCAGTGCGTCAATCCCTTCCCGCTGTCTTGCGTCGAGGTTTTTCGCCAGCGTCGTCAGCGAATAAGTGACGGCAAGGCCAGCCTGGATGGTTTCCACCGGCTGGCCGAGGATCTGGGCGATTTGGTTGGTCATCCGGTCTAAACCGGAGGCCCCATCTTTGGCGTCTTTCGTGATCGCCTGGGGGCGTGCGTAGGCCTCCCAAGTGAAGTTGTCGGTGGCGAGCAGCAACCCGTTGCGATCCACGACGCGACTTCGTATCCGTTCGCCCGTATCAGCCGGCGCGGGGTCGGGCAGCGGACCGCTCGCCACCGCCCAATAGCTCATGCGCGCGATCATCGCCAGGATGATGATCACGAAGAGCGCGACCACCAGCCAGACCCGGCGGATCGGGATCGGCGGCGCATCGGCAGTGGCAGAGCCGGGAGCCGCGTCGGACGCGTGTCGCGTCGCCTCGCCCACCGCATCTTGCGGCGTCCGGTTTAAACCGGAGGGCGGGGTTGACGAAGTGCGCTTCCACCGGGGCTGCTCGTTCACTGAAATCCTTTCTCGCGTGTGTCTAGCGTTGCCCCGCGGCCCGGGCGGTATCGTGCGTCACAGCATCGGCCGGCTCCGCGATCTGTGCCCGCAGTTGGCGCCACAGGAGCGCCGCCTGCGCCACGGCGGGGTCGGTGGCCCGGCCGGCCGGCGCGGCCGCCGGCGCAATGGGCGCCTCGATCACCAGCGGGGCCGGCGCGGGGATCAGTTTACCCTGGCGCGCCTTTTCTCTGATGTACGCCGGGCTGTTCCATTGCGCTACCTGCAACATCAGCGCGACGTTGGCACGCTCCAATTGGGTGGATTGGGCCTGGGTCCGCAGGGTGTCCTTCTGGATCGCGGCAATGGCGCTCGACTGCCAGAGATAGGCGCAGGTGAGGAGGCAGGCGATGGTGAAAACAAGCACGAGCTGTTTCAGCCAAGCGTTGGGGCCGGCAAAGAGGCTGTTGCGCAGCGCTCCCCAGGCCACTCTCGGCAGAGGCGCCGAGACCACGGTTCGATTGAGCATCGTCCCCTCCTGGCAATTCATGTGTAGATTTTTTTGCCGAAACGTGCCTGGCACTTGCCTGGAAAATGCTTGGTCAACACGCGCCTTTGAAAGTGCCAGGCACGTAAAATCCTACAGCCGCTCGGCAATGCGTAACTTCGCGCTGCGGCTTCTTGGGTTGGCAATAACCTCGCCTTCGTCCGGTGGGATGGGCTTGCGAGTGATGATCCGCACCGTGGCTTTGTGCCCACACCGGCAAAGTCCGACCCGTGTCAGGTCGGGTGGGCACACGCAATCACGCGCCTCGCGTTGCATGAATTGCTTGACGATTCGATCTTCCAGCGAGTGAAATGCGATGACGGCAACACGCCCGCCCGCCGCCAATAGCCCCAACGCCTGCGGCAAGGCCGCTTCCAGGGCGCCAAGCTCATCATTGACGGCGATCCTAAGCGCCTGGAAGGTCCTGGTCGCCGGGTGAATCCGACCCGACGGCCGGTTTGGGCCGCCGGCAACGACCTCGGCCAGCTCGGCGGTGGTGCGCAGTGGCCGGGCGGCGACAATCGCCCGTGCGATGCGCCGCGAGTGGGTCTCTTCGCCGTAGCGATAGATGACGTTCGCCAGTTCTTCTTGCGGCCACTCATTGACGATCTCCGCCGCCGTCAAGTCGCCGCGTGGGTCCATTCGCATATCCAACGGGCCGTCGCTCAGGAAGCTGAACCCCCGCGCCGGGTCGCCGAGCTGATACGATGAAACCCCCAGGTCGAGCAGGATGGCGTCCACGGCGGTGAATCCGTTGGCCGTCGCGGCCGCGGCCAACTCCCGGAAGTTCGTTTGGATCAAGGTCACGCGGTCAGCATAGGCCGCCAGCCGTAGCCTGACCCGCGCAATCGCTTCGGTGTCGGCGTCCAACCCCAAGAGCCGGCCATCTGGCCCCGTCGCCTGCAACATTGCCTCGGCATGGCCCCCGCCACCCGTCGTGGCGTCAATGCAGGTGGCGCCCCGCCGCAAGTTCAACCCGGCGATCACCTGAGACAGCAGGACGGGCGTATGTTCCATTGTTAGAGGTTCAATTCCAGCGCGTTGACCTTTAAACGGTCATCGCCGGACGTTTGCGCTTGCTTGGCGACAACCACCCGTTCGCAGCCGGCCTGCCATCGTTCGCGGCTCCAGATTTCGACGCGATCCCCGTTGCCCAAAATCGCGACATCGGTTCCGAGGTCGGCATGGCGGCGCAGCGCGCCTGGGACGACGATGCGGCCCTGGCGGTCCAACTCGGCTTCATTGTAGGAAAAGAGGAAGCGCACCGTATCGTCAATGTCGCCGCGATCCTGGCTGGCCTGCTGGGCGCGTTCGGCCATGTTTCTCCAAAGCGACATGGGCAACACGTTGACCTGGCCGCGCGTCCCGCGGCCGATCATCACGACAGCGCCAAGCTCCTCGCGGTGCCGGATGGGCAGCGACACGCGGCCCTTGTCGTCCATGGTATGTTCGAATTCGCCCGCAAGCATTGCCGCGATCCTTCACGCATTCCAATAATGGCAAGCAAGGGATAATATCCCAATTGATGCCTCGTTGTGCCGCTATATCCCTTATTCTACCAGGTATTTCCCAAAAGTCAATTCCCCAAACGCGCGAAAATGCGACAATTATTTGGCGCTAAGGATTCCGAAATTCAGTGATGCAGGCCGACAACGATAGCGGCAACCTGAGTCGCCAATGGCGCGGGCCGTCTCGCGCTCGTAGAGCCGCGTATTGATCCGCGTGAGAATTTGACAGATTTGCCATAGCGTGATAGATTTAGCGATTGCTGTCCAGTGCCCACAAAGCGAGGTGGGTATCAACCATCTCTGCTATGAATTGACGCGCTCAGCGCTTGAGGCGAGACCAAGTCGGGTGACGGCTTGGCTTTTTTTGCTTTTGCGGGAAGTAAATAGTAGTTTGCCCAAGGAGTGGACCTTTCATGATGTATCCCCAGACTGCGGAGGCCCGTGTGAGCGGTAATAGCAAGCGCAAATCTTATGCACGCATCCGGGACGTCTATGAGTTGCCGCGCCTGATCGAGGTGCAGCTAGACTCGTTCCGCTGGTTCCAGACCGAGGGGCTGGAGGAGTTGTTCGATGAGATCTCTCCCATCGTCAGCTTCAACAAGAACCTTGAGTTGCACTTCGGATCCAAACCAGGCGCGGAAGGCTATTGGTTTGGTGAGCCGAAATACACGGAGCCGGAGTGCCGGGATCGGGACATGACCTTTGCCGCGCCCCTCTGGGTGCGCGTCAAATTGGTCAATCGCGAGACGGGTGAGGTCACTGCCCAGAACGTGTTCATGGGCGATTTTCCGCTCATGACGGAGAACGGTACCTTCATCATTAACGGCGCCGAGCGCGTGGTCGTCAGCCAGTTGATCCGCTCGCCGGGCGTCTATTTCACCATCGAAGAAGATCGCGTCACCGATCGGCGGCTCTGCTATTCCAAGATGATCCCCAACCGGGGCGCGTGGCTGGAGTTCGAGACCAGCAAGCGTGACATCATCTCCGTGAAGGTGGATCGCAAGCGCAAGCTGCCGGTGACGGTGATGCTGCGCGCCATCGGCTACGGCTCGGACGATGAGATCCTGGAGCTGTTCACGGCCGTGGACAACGAGCCGGAGCACCCGTATCTCGCGACGACGCTGGAGCGCGACCCAACCCGCACCGTCAACCGCGCCGATTCGGCGAAGGGCGTGGATGCCGCGCTGCTGGAGTTCTACAAGAAGCTCCGGCCGGGCGATCCGCCCACGCTGGACAACGCCAAGAGCTTCATGCAAAACCTGGTCTTCGCCCCGCGGCGCTATGACCTGGGCAAGGTGGGCCGCTACAAGCTGAACCGCCGGCTGGATCTGAGCGTGCCGCTGTCGCACCGGACGTTGACGAATGAAGACATCGTCGCGGTGCTCAGCCGGATGATCCAGATCAACAACGGCGTCGAAGGCGAGGACGACATTGACCATCTGGGGAATCGCCGCGTCAAGACGGTGGGCGAACTGATCCAGAACCAACTGCGCATCGGCCTGCTGCGCATGGAGCGCGTGGTGCGCGAGCGGATGTCCATCCGCGACACCGAGCAGACCACGCCGCTTTCCCTGATCAACATCCGGCCGGTGGTGGCGGCCATTCGGGAGTTCTTCGGCGGCTCCCAGCTCAGCCAGTTCATGGACCAGACGAACCCGCTCTCTGAGCTGACCAACAAGCGCCGCCTTTCCTCGCTCGGCCCAGGCGGTCTGCGCCGCGAGCGCGCGGGTTTTGAAGTGCGTGACGTACACAACAGCCATTACGGCCGCATTTGCCCGATCGAGACGCCGGAAGGTCCGAACATCGGCCTGATCGGCTCGCTGGCCTCGTATGGCAAGATCAACGAGTTTGGTTTTATCGAGACTCCCTATCGCCGCGTCCTGAACCGCGTGGCGAACCGGGCCGAGCTGCTGGTCGGCAAGATCCTGCGGGAGCGCATCTCGCTGCCCGACGGCACGGTGCTCGCCGGCCCCAACACGCGCATTGGCGAAGAGTTGGCCGGCCAGATCGCCGCGCTGGCGGATGTGTTGCCGGAAGTGCGGATCGTGCCGGAAGTGACCGACGAGATCAACTTCCTGTCGGCCGACGAAGAGGATCGCTACTCCATTGCGCAGGCGAATGCGCGCATGGATGACCAGGGGCATTTCACCGAATCGCGCATTTCGGTGCGCCGCAACCAGAAGTTCCTGTTCGAGTCGCCCGCGAACATCGAGTACATGGATGTCTCGCCCAAGCAAATCGTCTCGGTTTCGGCCGCGTTGATCCCCTTCCTGGAGCATGATGACGCCAACCGCGCGTTGATGGGGTCGAACATGCAACGCCAGGCCGTGCCGCTTCTGCGGCCGGAATCCCCCATCGTCGGCACCGGCATCGAGCGCCAGGCTGCGGTAGATTCCGGCCAGGTGATCGTGGCGTTGCACGGGGGCGAGGTGGTGAACAGCCGCAGTGACGAGATCGTCGTGCTGGAGGAGGACGGCACCCGCCGCGTCTACCGCCTGCGCAAGTATCAGCGGTCGAACCAGAGCACCTGCATTGATCAGCGCCCGGTAGTCCAGAAGGGCGATCGGTTGGTGAAGGGCCAGGTGTTGGCCGATTCCAGCTCGACCGATTTCGGCGAGATGGCCCTGGGGCAAAACGTGCTGGTCGCCTTCATGAGTTGGGAAGGCGGCAACTACGAAGACGCGATCCTGATCAGCGAGCAACTGATCCAGCAAGATAAGTTCACCTCGATCCACATCGAGAAGCACGAGATCGAGGCGCGCGACACCAAGCTCGGCCCGGAAGAGATCACGCGCGACATCCCGAACGTCGGCGAGGACGCGCTGAAGGATTTGGACGAGAACGGCGTCGTCCGTGTCGGCGCGGTGGTCGTGCCCGGCGATATCCTGGTCGGCAAGATCACGCCGAAGGGCGAGACCGAGCTGAGTCCCGAAGAGAAGCTGCTGCGCGCGATCTTCGGCGAAAAGGCGCGCGAGGTCAAGGATTCGAGCCTGCGGCTGCCGCACGGTGAATATGGCAAGGTCGTGGACATCAAGGAATTCAGCCGCGACGAGCATCGCGATCTGCCGGCCGGCGTCGAGCGGATGGTCCGGGTCAGCGTGGCGCAGCGGCGCAAGCTGATGGAAGGGGATAAGATGGCCGGCCGCCACGGCAA
The DNA here is from genome assembly GCA_964647225.1 of uncultured Anaerolineales bacterium. Taxonomy (GTDB): domain Bacteria; phylum Chloroflexota; class Anaerolineae; order CG2-30-64-16; family CG2-30-64-16; genus CAZYHE01. The sequence goes on along the minus strand of CAZYHE010000004.1, from coordinate 11,004 downwards.
TAAGGGCGTCATCTCGCGGATCGTTCCGGTCGAGGATATGCCGTTCCTGCCCGATGGCACGTCGGTAGACATCATCCTGAACCCGCTGGGCGTGCCCGCCCGTATGAACATCGGTCAGATCCTCGAGACGCATCTGGGCTGGGCGGCCGCGCGTCTGGGCTTCCGGGCCGAGACCCCCGTTTTCGACGGCGCGCGCGAACAAGAGATCGAGGCGGAGCTGGCGCGTGCCTGGCTGGCCGATCGGGCCTGGGAGAAGGCAACCAAGCGTGCGTGGGATTGGGCCGCCAAGCTGGGTAAATCCCAGGCGGATTACCAGGACGATGACGAAGTGCGTGGGGATTATCTGGCCGAGTGGCTCGGCGAGCGCGGTTATGATGCCGAGCAGGCGTATACCGATCTGGGCTTCGCCCGCCGGTCGGTCTTGCGCGAATGGCTGGCCGAGGAGCCGCAGAATTACGCGCCGGATACTTTCCTGTCGCCGCCGAATGACGACCGGCCTGTCGCCGGCCGCGTGCATGCCGATGAGCTGGCGCGTGTCGTGTGTCTGCGCGAATGGCTGAAATGGGTCGAACGCGAACAGATGCGGGTGATCAACCTGGAACAGACCCCGGATACGGATGGCAGCCCGGCCTATGGCGAGCGCCCCGAGACGGCCGAAGAACGAGCCGCGCTGTATGCCAAGATGGATCGCATCGCCGGCCTGTCGGACGACGAAGCCGTCGCGGAAGCGTTGCGCGTCAGCCGCGACACCAACCTGCCGCTGCCGACGTGGGGCAAGACACAGTTGTTGAATGGCAAGACGGGTGAGGCCTTTGATCAGTCGGTGACGGTCGGTATCATTCACATGATGAAACTGCATCACCTGGTCGAAGACAAAGTCCATGCCCGCTCGACCGGCCCCTACAGCTTGGTGACCCAACAGCCGTTGGGCGGCAAGGCGCAATTCGGCGGTCAGCGTTTCGGCGAGATGGAAGTGTGGGCGCTGGAGGCCTACGGCGCCGCGCACAGCCTGCAAGAGATGCTCACCGTCAAGTCGGACGATGTGACCGGCCGCGTCAAGGCGTATGAGTCTATCGTCAAGGGCGAGCCGATCGAATCGCCCGGCGTGCCCGAGAGCTTCCGGGTGTTGGTCAAAGAGTTGCAGTCGCTCGGTCTGTCCGTCGAAGTGGTGGACGCCAAGGAAGAAGTGATTCAATTTGGTCGGGAAGATTCCGAAGAGAAGCTGCCGAACCTGGGCTTCAGCCTGAGCCTGCCCGGGCCGATGAGCCGCGGCCTGGAATGATGAATGCAGAATGATGAATGATGAACGAAGCCGGTTGGTTCGACTTCATCACTCATCATTCATCATTCAGCGTTCCCGCGTATGGGGAGATGCTAAATGGAAGTCAATGAATTCGATGCCATTCGCGTGTCGCTCGCCTCGCCAGAGCAGATCCTGGCCTGGTCACATGGTGAAGTGACGAAACCGGAGACGATCAACTACCGAACCTTGCGGCCAGAGCGGGATGGGCTGTTCTGCGAGCGGATTTTCGGCCCGCAGCGGGACTGGGAATGCGCGTGCGGCAAGTACAAGCGTATCCGCTACAAGGGCATCGTTTGCGATAAATGCGGCGTCGAGGTGGCGCACAGCCGGGTACGCCGCGAGCGGATGGGGCACATCAAGCTCGCCAGCCCAGTTTCGCACATTTGGTACGTAAAAGGCGTGCCGAGTCGGCTAGGATTATTGCTGAATGTCAGCCCGCGCAACCTGGAGCGGGTGCTCTACTTCGCGCAGTACATCATCACCCAAGTGGATGAGGACGCGCGCAACCGCACCATCACCCGCGCCGAGCGTGACCTGAACCTGCGCCTCTCGCGGATCGAGGGTGAAATCCAGGCCAAGCTGAACGAGGTGGAGGCCGACCGGGCGTCTCGGATGGCCGAGTTGGATCGGCAGGAAGCGGCGCAACTGGCCGCGCTGACCGAGAAGACGACCACCGAAACGAATGACGCAATCGCTGCCGGGCAGGCCCTGCAGGCGAGCCTCGAAAAGCTGCACGGCAAGCCGGCGCGTGAGGCGATCCAACTGCCGTGGACGCTGGATCCGCTGGTGGTGGCCGGTGCGACGGCCACGCGCGACCACGCGATGGCGCTGGAAGAGGCGGTCCGTAACCGCCTGAACCAGATCGAGGATGAAATCAGCCGCGAGCAGGAGTCGCTGCGCGCCAACATCGCGGCGCGCCGCGATCTGATCCGGCGCGAGACCGATCAGGCGGTGGAAGAGCGCCGCATGGCGGTCGAGACGCAGAAAGCGCAGATGCGCGCCCAGCTCGATGACCAGTTGGAGGAGCTTAAGGCGTTGCGCGAGCGCGAGCTGCTTTCGGAAAATGACTTCCGCGAGCTGCAGGATCGGTGGGGCAGTGTCTTCCGCGCGGGGATGGGCGCCGAGGCCGTGCGCGACCTGGTGGGGAAGATTGACCTCGATGCGATGGTCAAAGAGCTGCGCAGCGAGATCAACACGACCCAATCCAAGCAGCGCAAGAAAAAGGCCGCCAAGCGGCTGCGCGTGGCCGAGTCGTTCCGCAAGAGCGGCAACCGGCCGGAGTGGATGATCCTGACCCTGCTGCCCGTGCTGCCGCCCGACCTGCGGCCGATGGTGCAATTGGACGGCGGCCGCTTTGCGACCTCCGACCTGAACGATCTCTATCGCCGGGTCATCAACCGCAACAACCGCCTGCGGCGGCTGCTGGAACTGGGCGCGCCGGACGTGATCGTGCGCAACGAGAAGCGCATGCTCCAGGAAGCCGTGGACAGCTTGATTGACAACGGCCGCCGCGGCCGGGCCGTCAGCCGTTCGGGCAAGCGCAAGCTCAAGAGCCTGTCGGATCTCCTGAAGGGCAAGCAGGGCCGGTTCCGCCGCAATCTGCTGGGTAAGCGCGTGGACTACTCGGGCCGTTCGGTCATCGTCATCGGCCCAGACCTCAAGCTGAACCAGTGCGGTCTGCCGAAGAAAATGGCGTTGGAGTTGTTCAAGCCCTTCGTCATGCGCCGGCTGGTGGAATATAACTACGCGCACAACATCAAGAGCGCAAAGCGCCTGGTGGACCGGGAAAGCCCCGAAGTGTGGGATGTCCTGGAAGAAGTGACCAGAGACCGCCCGGTGCTGCTGAACCGCGCGCCCACCCTGCACCGCCTGGGCATTCAGGCCTTCGACGTGACCCTGATTGATGGCAGCGCGATCCAGATCCATCCGCTGGTCTGCGCGGCGTTCAACGCCGACTTCGACGGCGATCAGATGGCCGTGCATGTGCCGCTCTCCGACGCCGCCGTGAAAGAAGCGAAGGACCTGATGATGAGCTCCTCCAATCTGCTGAAACCCTCGTCGGGTGAGCCGATTGTGGGGCCGTCGAAAGACATGGTGCTCGGCTGCTACTACATGACCGTGGTGCTGCCGACTGCGAAGGGCGCGGGCCGGGCCTTCGCAGATTTCGACGAGGTGCGCCTGGCGTATGATCTGGGCATCATAGATCTGCGTGCCCCGATCAAGGTGCGATTCACCGATTGGGCCGACGAAGTGTCGCTGGATCAGCTTGGCCTGGAAGCGGAGTTGCACGCGGGCCTGGCCGCGCAGGGCGTCAAGACCGCGGGCGACGTGGTCCGGCTCATGGCGAAGGATCGTCCGAAGCTGATTCAAGAGCTGGGCATCAACACGCGCACCATCGAAGAGCTGCGTGATCTGCTGTTGCGGCACCAGGTGCGGCCAGACAAGCTGCCGCAGACGGGTTTGCTGGAAACAACGGTCGGCCGCGTGCTCTTCAACACGCCGCTCCCCAAGCCGCTGCAGTTCGTCAACGACGTGATGGATAAGAAGCGGCTGAATGACTTTGTGGGTCACAGCTACGAACTGATGGGCCCGGAGGCGACCGCCGAGGTCGTGGATGAGATCAAGCATCTTGGCTTCACCTATGCGACCATCTCCGGCATGACGATCGCGGTCAGCGATATCACCGTGCCGGCGAACAAGCAGCAGGTGTTGGATGAAACGACGAACCGCGTCGAGGAGACCGACCGCCAATACCGCCGCGGCCTGATCACCGAAGAAGAGCAGTACAACAAGGTGGTCGAGTTGTGGACGCGGGCGACCGACGACATCACGCAGGCCGTGAAGACCATGCTCGATCCGGTGAGCGGCCTGGGCGCGATGGCGACCTCGGGCGCGACCAAGGGCGGCATCCAGCCGATCCGCCAGCTCGCGGGGATGCGCGGCCTGATGGCCGACCCGTCCGGCCGCATCATCGCGCTGCCGATCCGCTCGAACTTCCGCGAGGGATTGACCGCGCTGGAATACTTCCTGAGCACGCATGGCGCGCGCAAGGGTCTGGCCGACACCGCGCTGCGCACCGCGGACGCCGGCTATCTGACCCGGCGCCTGGTGGACGTGGCCCAGGATGTCATCATCTCGGCGGACGACTGCGGCACCGAGACAGGCATCTGGCTCACCAAGGCGAGCGCAGTCGCGACCGGTGAGAAGCTCTCGGAGCGCGTGCTGGGCCGGGTGAACGCCGCGGCGATCGCCGATCCGAAGACTGGCGAAGTATTGATCGAGCGCAACACACTGCTCGACGAGATGGCCGTGCGCATCGTCGAACGCGCCAACGTGGACAAGGTGTTCGTCCGCTCGCCGCTCACGTGCGAGAACCGCCACGGTCTGTGCAAGCTGTGTTACGGCTCGGACCTGGCCCGGCGCGGCATGGCGCGGATGGGTGAGGCGGTCGGCATCATCGCGGCCCAATCCATCGGCGAGCCGGGCACGCAGCTCACCTTGCGCACCTTCCACACCGGCGGTGTGGCGGGCGCGGATGACATTACCCAGGGTCTCCCGCGCGTCGAGGAGTTGTTCGAGGCGCGCACCCCCAAGGGCGAAGCGGTGATCAGCGAGATCGGCGGCGTGGTGGATGTGTTCTGGGAAGGCGATGTCCGCCGGCTCAAGGTGACGAACACGCGCCTGCGCCGTAAGACGCATCACGTCCAGGCCGGCTACCGGATGCTGGTCGAGAGCGAAGACCGCGTCCAGGCGACCACGCCGATCGCGGCCGCGCTCGACCGTCAGGGCGCGACCGAGCCGCAGGAGATCCTGGCGGCGCTCGACGGCCACATCTACATCGAACCGGAAGGTGAGGGGGGTTATCGGGCCATCATCCGCCGCGAAGATGTGGAAGAGTGGGTGACCGACATCCCAGCGTCCGCCCGCCTGCGCGTGGACAAGGGCGACCGCGTGGATGTCGGCGAGCAGTTGACCGAAGGCGCCAAGAACCCGCGCGAAGTCCTGCGCATCCAGGGCCGCGAAGCCGTGCAGATGTACCTGCTGGACGAAGTCCAGCGGGTGTACCGTTCGCAAGGTGTGGGGATCCACGATAAGCACGTCGAGATCATCATCCGCCAGATGCTGCGGCGGGTGCGCGTGCTGAAGAGCGGCGACACCGACATGCTGATCGGCGAGTTGGTGGATCGCTTCGAGTTCGACGAGGCCAACGCCGCGGTGGAGGCCCAGGGCGGCGAGCCATCGCGCGGCGAGCCGGTGCTGTTGGGCGTCACCAAGGCGTCGCTGAATACCGACAGCTTCCTGGCCGCAGCCTCCTTCCAGGAGACCACCCGCGTGCTGACCGACGCCGCAGTGCGCGGCGCTAAGGACAGCCTGCGCGGGCTGAAAGAGAACGTCATCATCGGTAAGTTGATCCCTGTGGGCACCGGGTTCGAAGCGCGGCGCCAGGCCATCGAAGCGGCCCGTGCGGAGTTCGAGCCTGAGTTCGCGAGCGACGAAGAGACCGCGGCGGTCTTTGGCGATGATGAGGCGACTTTCTCGGAGGATGAGGCGGTCGCGGCCTGATCTGGGGCGCGGTGTTTGGCGGGCTGCGGCGCGTCAAACACCGCAAATACCTTGATTTGACCCGACATCCTTTCTGTGATAAACTAAGTTTTCGTGGGTCGGTTGTGTAACCGCGGACCCGCATTTCGTCTTATTGAGCATCAGCACCGGAGGACAGCTTGCCGACCATTAATCAGCTCGTTCGCAAGGGGCGCCAGCCGATCGCAAAAAAGGCCAAGGCGCCGGCATTGCAGTACACCAATAACACTCTATCCAACCGGATGCGGCGCATGCCGAAGGGCAACCCCTTCAAGCGCGGGGTCTGCACCCAGGTGCGCACCATGACGCCGAAGAAACCGAATTCGGCGTTGCGCAAGATCGCCCGCGTCCGCCTGTCCAATTCGATCGAAGTCACCGCCTACATTCCGGGTGAAGGGCACACTTTGCAGGAACACTCGGTGGTGCTCGTGCGCGGCGGCCGTGTCAAGGATCTGCCGGGCGTGCGCTATCACATTGTGCGCGGTTCGTTGGATACCACGGGCGTAGAAAACCGCAAGCGTGGCCGGTCGAAGTACGGCGCCAAGGTGCCGAAGAAAGCTGCTCCCGCGAAGGGCGGCGCCAAGGGCGCGGCTCCCAAGGGCGGCAAAAAGTAGGAGTGATGAATGTCTCGCAGAAATAGACCCGAGCGGCGCGAGATCGTGCCCGATCCGCGTTTCAGCAATCTGCTTGTCTCCAGCTTGATCAACAAGTTAATGTTGAGTGGCAAGAAGTCTACGGCTGAGCGCATTGTCTACGGTGCGTTGGAGACCCTGGAAACCCGGACCAAGAAGCCGGCCATGGAAGCGCTCGAGCAGGCCATGCGCAATGCGACGCCCGTCATCGAGGTGCGGCCGCGGCGCGTGGGTGGCGCGACCTATCAGGTGCCCATGGAAATCCGCGAGGATCGCCGGCAGGCGTTGGCGTTGCGGTGGCTGCTGCAAAGCGCGCGCAAGCGCCCCGGCAAGAGCATGGTAGATAAGCTCTCCGGCGAGCTGACCGACGCCTTCAACAACCAGGGCAACACGGTCAAGAAGCGGGAAGACACGCATAAAATGGCCGAGGCGAATCGGGCGTTTGCACACTACCGGTGGTAGACCTACCGCAGGTAAGTCGCTCGGCTTTCTTGTCCTCTTTCAACGGCTGATAACGGACCCGGCATCCCAGGTGATCCCGCACAAGCGGGGGATGCCGGGTTTCTGTCGGTTAGAATCGGGAGCAAAGGCGAGGTAAGTTCATGCCAGTTCCAATAACCTCCCCCTCGGACGGTGAACGTCTGCGGCGATTGCGCAACATCGGCATCATCGCCCATATCGACGCGGGCAAAACCACCACCACCGAGCGCATCCTGTACTATTCCGGCAGAACGTATCGGATGGGCAACGTAGATGAGGGGACGACCGTCACCGACTGGATGGTTCAGGAGCGCGAGCGCGGGATCACAATCCAATCGGCGGCCATCACCAGCGAATGGCGCGGCTATCAGCTCAACCTGATTGACACGCCCGGCCACATTGATTTCACCGCCGAAGTGCAGCGCAGCCTGCGCGTGCTGGATGGGGGCGTGGTCGTCTTCGACGCGGTGGCCGGTGTCGAGCCGCAGTCCGAGACGGTGTGGCGGCAGGCGAACCGTTACGGTGTGCCGCGCATCTGTTTTGTCAATAAGATGGATCGCACGGGCGCCGATTTCTGGCGCACCGTAGACATGATCCGGGACCGCCTCGGCGCGCATCCCGTGGCGATCCAGATCCCCATCGGCGCGGAAGACCAGTTTGCGGGCATGGTGGATCTGATGAACGGTAAGGCGTGGGCCTTCCCCGAAGCCCTCGGGACCAATCCGCAGGAAATTCCCATCCCCGACGATCTGGCGCAGCAAGTCAAAGAGAGCCGCGAGCTGATGATCGAGCGGATCGCCGAAACCAGCGAAGCTCTGACGACCAAATTCCTCGAAGCCGAAGAGATCACCGAGGAGGAGTTGCGGGTCGCGTTGCGGACGGCAACCATCACCGGGCAACTGGTGCCGGTCCTCTGCGGCACGGCTTTGCGCACCAAAGGGGTGCAGTTGTTGCTCGACGCGGTGGTGGATTATCTGCCCTCGCCGTCGGACATTCCGGCGGTTCGGGGCACAAATCCGAACACCGATGCGGAAGAGGAACGCCCGCCTGATCCCACCGCGCCCGTTTCTGGCCTGGTTTTCAAGATTCAGACCGACCCGTATATCGGCCGGCTGGCCTATGTGCGTATCTATTCGGGCGTGATGCAGACGGGGCAGATGCTCCAAAATTCCACGCGCGATCGCAAGGAGCGCATTGGCCGCCTGGTGCAGATCTATGCGGACAAGCGCAACGAGGTCAGCGAGCTGCGGGCCGGCGATATCGGCGCCATCGTCAGCGTCAAGCAGACCTTTACCGGCGAGACGTTGTGCGATCCGATCGCGCCGATCGTACTGGAGCCGATTGATTTCCCCGATCCGGTGATTTCGGTCGCGGTGGAACCCAAGACGAAGGCCGACCAGGACAAGCTCGCCAACGCCATGCAGCGGCTGGCCGAAGAGGACCCGACCTTCCGCGTGAAGGTGGATGTTGACACCGGCCAGACTCTCATCAGCGGCATGGGCGAATTGCATCTCGAAGTGCTGGTGGATCGCATGCAACGCGAATTCGGCGTGCAGGCGCATGTGGGCCGCCACCAAGTCGCCTATCGGGAGACGATCCTCCGCAAGACCGAGATCGAGATGCGCTTCGTGCGCCAGACCGGCGGTCGGGGCCAATACGCGCACGTCATCGTCCAATTCGAGCCGCTGCCGCGCGGGGGCGGCTTCGAGTTCGTGGACAAGGTGGTTGGCGGCGCGATCCCGCGGGAGTACATTTCACCGACGGCGCATGGTATACGCGACGCGCTGGAAAACGGCGTGCTGGGCGGCTATCCGATCGTGGACGTGCGGGCGACCCTGGTCGGCGGCTCGTATCACGAGGTGGACAGCTCGGACATGGCGTTCCGGATTGCCGGCTCGATGGCGCTGCGCGAGGGCGTGGAGAAGGGGCAGCCGACGCTTCTGGAGCCGGTGATGCGGGTCGAAGTGGTCGCGCCCGAAACCTCGACCGGCGATGTCATCGGCGACCTGGTGGCGCGGCGCGGCCAGATCAGCGGGCTGGAGATGCACTCGCTGGGGCTGCAAGCGGTCAAAGGTCACATGCCCCTGGCCGAGATGTTCGGCTATGCGACCAACCTGCGCTCGACCACCCAGGGTCGCGGCACCTTCACGATGGAATTCGACCATTACGAGGTGGTGCCAGAGGAACGCGCGCGGCAGATTTTGGGGGTGGTGGCGCGGCGGTAAGGGGTGCTGCGGGTTTCGCTTATGGCGGTGCCGGAATTCTTTTGACAATAACGCCTCAGTGAGGTAGTATGCCGCTTGGAGGCGATGTCAATGGCACAAACCGCTTTGCGTTGTTTTACGCGACGAAGCTCCGACGGCCAGTACGATGCCGTCTGCCTCGATCTGAATCTGGCCGACAAGCGTGAAACCGTCGACGCGGCAATGACGGCCCTTGACGAAAGCATTCTGCTCTATCTGGAGTCGGTGCGTGCGCGTGGCGACCAAGCGACCGCGATCCCGCGACCGGCGCCACGCGCAGAGTGGCTGGAATGCTATTGGCTCCTGCTGGCGAACGCTGTACTCGGTTTGTTCGGGCGACGCATGGATGGCTTCTCCACTTATGCCAAGCAAGGGATCCTGACTGCAACCCAGGAACTGCGTCTGGCGTATGCCTTAGACGTTACCCGCCCCTCACCCCCGAAGAAGTTATCGCTATTCTGCTTGCCCGCGGATTCCTGCTTGATCGCACAACTGGCAGCCACGCCCAGTACGGCGGAACGATCCGCGGGCAATTCCGCCGCGTCACAGTAGACCTTCACTACCGCGATCTTGATGATCGGATGATAAAACGCCTGATCCTCCAAGCTGGCCTCACGCGTGAGGAATTCTACGGAAGCGTCAGGGAGTCCGCACGCAAGATCGGTCTACGTGCTCACGAATACCCCATCCCCTTGCAGTAAGTGATGGTGCTACGTGCAGCCGGTGACTCTTACTTACCATCTACGACCGTCAATTCAACGCAAGAAAAAGGCGGGATGCCGCCCCAGTCGCCGGCCGTGTTTTGCATGACCGGCTCGAAAAAGTAGGTTCCCGGCAAATAGATGGCTCGAATGCCGCGGTATTCGTATTTTTCGCCGGGCTGCAAAGTCAGGTTGGTAACGGCCGGAAAAGGGATATCGGGCGCTGACCAGCGGACCGTGTTTTTGTCGCGACAGGTCACACCGGGGCCGCGGACACCGATGGTCAGCGCGCGCAGCGTGAGCGGGGCCGTGCCATTGTTTAATACCTGAAACGTGACGCGGATGGGGGTGTACGCCGGCACTGTCTCCTCCGCGAGTAGCACGCGGCCACTCGCTTCCAGGCGAATCCGGCGGCCCGCATCGCCTACCATTTGGATCTCGCCACGCGCATTTGATTGATTCTTGCCTGGCACGCGCGCCAGGATCAGCGCCATTGCCACGCCGAGCGCCGCCAGGCCGATCAGCGCCAACGGGAGCCAACGCAAAGTCCGCTGGTTAAGTCGCGGCTTGTGCAAATGCCATGCGCCGGAAGCCGTCGTGCTCTCGGCCGCGGCAACCGATGGTTGCGGCATCTCCGACAGGTCTGTCGGCCGCGTTTCACCCCCCCGCGCATCATCTACTTGCTTCAGATACCAGGCGATCGCACTCTTGGCATTCGTGACGCCGATTTTCGGATACACCGAATAGGGGCTGCTGTTGCTGAGGATCTTCTCCACGACGTTCTTGGACAACTGGAGTTCGCGGGCGATTTCTTTGTTCGTATGGCCCTCGGCCAACAGGCGCAGCACCGCCTGCTCGCGTTCATTCAATGCGGTCAGGGCAGTCGTCGGGCTGGCCGGAGTCGTTGGTGAAGCAGTCATGGGCTGAAAAAGCGGTTTCTCCGCGCCTGGCAGTTAACCGCCAGCGTTTGGCAGTTCTCGGACATTGAAATCAGCACCGGATTGTGCTAGGCTGTCTGCGTATCGGGCGACGTGACGAGTATACCACAAGTTGGCGGGCATCCC
>CAZYHE010000003.1:20293-27761 GCA_964647225.1 uncultured Anaerolineales bacterium | reverse complement strand
AGCAGGTTGAAGCCGAGCACGGTGAGCATGATGGCGAGGCCGGGGAAGAGCAGCACCCACCACGCGCCGCTCGTCAGGTACTTGACGCTGTCGGCCAGCATCGCGCCCCATTCGGGGAAGGGCGGCTGTTGTCCCAGGCCCAGGAAGCCCAACGCGGCGATCTCCAGGATCGCGCCCGCGACGCCGAGCGTGCCCTGCACGAGGATCGGCGAGAGGCTGTTGGGCAGGACGTGGCGGAAGAGGATGCGCGTCGAGGGCGCGCCGATGCAGCGCGCCGCGTTGATGTAGTCCAGTTCTTTCACCGAAAGGACCGTGGCACGCGCGATGCGCGCGTAGACCGGGATGCTCACGACGGTGATGGCGAGGAGCGAATTGCGCAGACCGGGGCCGACCAGGGCGACCACGGCGATCGCAAGCAGGAGACCGGGGAATGAGAGCAGGATGTCCATCAAAAAGACGATGACCAGATCCAGCGTTTTGCCCATGAAGCCCGATACCAGCCCCAGCAGCGAGCCGATCAGGATGGCGATCAGCACGGAACTGACGCCGACGCCCAGCGACGCGCGCGCCCCTTGCGCGATCCGGTTGACCACGTCACGACCTTGCTCGTCGGTGCCCAGCAGATGCGCGCCGGACGGCGGCAATAACTGGCTGACCAGATCCGAGTCAATCCGGGCGTTGTATGGGAAGATGATTGGGACGAAGATCGCCATCAGGAGGAAAAAGAGCGTAATCGCCATGCCCAGCCGCGCCAGCCGGTTGGCGATCAGGCGCCGCCACGCATCGCGCCAGAGGCTGCGCGGGGGGCGAGCGATTACGTCGGCGTTCTCAGGCGCCAAGATGGGCGTAAGGGGGCTGGTCACTGGGGCACCTTTCCTGATGGGCGTTCAGAACGGGCACAAGGCCCAATGCTACAAGTTGTCTGGAAGGCCTTTTAGTTGAACCTGATGCGGGGATCTACGAGCGCATACAGGATGTCTACGATCAAATTGACGGCGACAAAGATGATGGCAATGAAAAGGGTCACACCCTGGACAATCGGGTAGTCACGCGCATAAATGGCGTCAATCAGCCAGCGCCCGATGCCGGGCCAGGAGAAGACCGTTTCGGTGAGGATCGCGCCCGAAAGCAGACGCCCTACCTGCAAACCGACGACGGTGATGATCGGCAGCCACGCATTGCGCAGCGCGTGGCGGATCACCACGGTGTTCTCCCGCAGTCCCTTTGCGCGGGCAGTGCGAACGTAGTCCTGGCTCAACACCTCGAGCATGGCCGAGCGCGTCATGCGCGCGATGATCGCCATGGGGATCGTGCCCAGGGCCAGCGCGGGCAGCGCCAGATGTCGGAGCGCCTGGAAGAGGATCTGCGGATCGCCCTTGAGCACGGCATCCAGTAGCAGCAGGTTGGTGATGGGGGTAAAATCCATCCCCGCAGCCAGCCGGCCCCCAGTGGGCAGGATGTGCAGCACGACCGAAAAGAGAAAGATTAGCATGAGGCCGAGCCAGAAGATCGGCATCGAGACGCCGGACAGCGCCACCAGCATGCTGATCGTGTCAAACCAGGTGCCGCGACGTACCGCCGAAATGATACCCGCGGGGATGCCAACCACCAACGCAATCAGGATCGCGGCCAGGGTCAACTCGAGTGTCGCGGGAAAGCGGCGGACGATCTGCTCGCCCACAGCTTCCTGGCGCAAGACCGACCGGCCCAGGTCGCCGCGCAGCGCGTTGCCCAGGAAGGTCAGGTATTGCTCGTGGAGGGGTTTGTTGAGGCCGAGCTGTTCGCGCACGCGGTTGATGTTCTCCTGGGTTGCGCGCTCGCCCAGCATGATCAGCGCGGGGTCGCCGGGGATCATCCGCAGGAACCCAAAGACGAGCATCGAGACACAGAGGAGGACAGGGATCACGCCCACGACGCGCTTGACGATGTAGGTCAGCATGGCTTCGGCCTTCGGTTGCAAGATAGACGTAGGGGCGAGGTCTCCTCGCCCCTACTCCCCCGCTCTGGCCGGTCTCCGACCGAGCCAGGGTTGGGACAATGCGTTACTTCACCACCACGGTGTTGAAGTACTCGGTGCCGGTGGGATTCGGGATGTAGCCATCCACGTTGGCCGCGAACGCCAACGGCGGTTGGTTGTTGGCGATGAAGATACGGGTCACTTTGTCATGGATCATCTGCTCGGCTTGACGGTAGAGCGGGGCACGCTCTTCCTGCTTGACCAGCACCGCGGCCTTCTTGAGGACATCGGAGATCTCCTTGTCCGCGAAGAAGCCCTCGGTCGGCTTGGGCGTGTCCTTGGCATCCAGGCAGAAGAAGTAGCAGACGAAGTTGTCGGGGTCGCCGTTGTCGCCGGTCCAGCCCAGCATGTAGAGCGGCAACTGGCCGTTCTTCCGTTTGTCCAGGTAGGTGGCCCAGTCAATGGTCTGGAGCGTGACGTTGATACCGGCCTTGGCCCAATCGGCTGCCAGGGCGGTGGCGATGTCCTTCGGGTTCGGGTAGTAGGGCCGGGAGACCGGCATGTACCAGAATTCGAGCGGGACTTCCTTGCCGTCGAAGGTCACTTTGGAGATGCCGTTGGGGTAGCCGGCATCGGCGAGCAACTTCTTGGCCGCAGCGGCGTCATACGCCCAGTCCTTGACGTCCTTGTTGTAGCCCCAGAGCGCGGGCGGCTGGAACTGATTGGTGACTGCGCCGGTGCCGCCATAGAATGACGTCACGATCGGGGCCTTGTTGAGCGCCTGGGCGAATGCCTGGCGCACCTTGATGTCCTGGAATTCCTTCACCTTGTAGTTGAAGGCCACGTAGCCGGTGGTGTTGGCCGGCCGCAGGATCAGCTTGAACTTGGGATTGCCCTTGATCGCGGCCACATCGCGCGGCTCCATGCCTTCCATGCCGTTGATTTCGCCGGCCGAGAGCGCCAGCAGGCGGGAGGAGTTGTTCGGGATGTTGCGGATGATGACCTTCTTCATCTTCGCCGCGTTCGGCTTATCCCAGTAATCGGCGAAGGCTTCCAACGTCACCTGCTCGTTGGCCTTCCACTCGACGAACTTGTAAGCGCCGGTGCCGATCGGGGTCTTGCAGGAGTTGACGCCGGCCTTCTCCAGGGCGGTGGGGCTCCAGAAGACGAAGACGAACATCGCCAGGTTGTTGAGGAAGGGACCTTGCGGCTCCTTCAGCGTGATCTGCACCGTCGCGGGATCCACGGCCTTGACATCGGTGATGATGCTGTCGCCGTCGAAGCCGCCGAACTGCAGCTCGAAGTACTCGAAGGTTTGCCCGGCCTTGATCTGCGCATCGTGGATCGGGTTCTTGGTGTTCTTCCAGTAGTCGAAGTTCTTCACGACGGCGTCGGCATTGAATTCGGTGCCATCATGGAACTTGGCGCCCTTGCGCAGGGTGAAGGTCCACACCTTGCCATCGGCCGAGGTGGTCCATTTTTCGGCCAGCGCCGGTACGACGTTGGTGGTGTCCTTGTCGAACTTGACCAAGCCTTCGAAGACCTGGTTGATGATGCGGCCGCTGATGCCATCGGTGATGATGGCCGGGTCCAGACAGACCGGCTCGCCCTGGGCGCCGAAGATGAAGGTGTCCTGCACCTTGGCGGGCACGGGGGTCGGGGTGATGAGCTTCTCGACGACCTTCTCGACCGGCTTCTCGACGATCTTCTCTTTTTCGACGATCTTCTCGACCGGCTTTTCGACGATCTTTTCCACGACCTTCTCGACCACCTGCGGCGTAGGCGTCGCGCAGGCGGACAGGAGCATGGCCAGGATGGTGACGATGCTGACGATGGACAACAGACGTTTCACTGGAGTTTCTCCTTCTTTGTGATATGGCTTTTCAACGATTGGGCCGTTCGGCCCGACAACCCGCAGCAGTAGAGACCTTCACCTCCTTTCCGACAGAAGCATTCATATCCTCTCGTGCCAGGAACGCACGTCTCTTCGAATATGCACGGACAGATTATCGCTTAGCCTGCCGTGCTTGTCAAACATGGGCTTCAGATCACCTCAAGCGCATTGCGATCGGGCAGCGCGGGGAAGGCCGCGTGCGGCTCGGTCTGATACCAGAAGACCGTGGAGGCGATGTCATCTTGCAGCGGCAGATAACGCGACTTGCCCTCGAGCTGCGACCGCCAGCCGAGCGCCTGGATCGTCACCCGCAGGTCTTTCTGGAAGCGGATGGGATCCATGATGTGCCAGCGGTACATGCCGTAGCGCTGCTGCACCCGGTAGAGGCCGTCTCCCGTGATCACCTGCGGCAGGCCGGTGTACGGCGATGAGAAGACGCAGTACTGCCCCTTCGGCTGTTCGAAATCCCACGCGCCGCAGAAGTAGTCCTCGGTGCCGGTGCCGGCGATCGTCGGCCAGTCGCCGTCGCCATCCATGTAGAATTTGATCTCCCCCTCGCCCCACCAGCCGTTGTTGTTGACGCCCCACGCGATGTAGGTGCCGACATACTGCCCCTGGCCCCGGACGCCGTCGAGCAGGGTATGCACTTCTTTATAAGGAAGCGGGTTGCTGCGCCGCCATTGGGCATGGAAATAGGCCCGGTCGGCCGGCACATCGGTGAGGGTGTAGGTCACCTGGTAGTAGAAGCCGCGTACCTCATCGGATGACAGGTTTTCGACGGTGATGCGGGCGTGCTTGCGGAACGGCATCTCCCAGTACGAGTTGAACCCGCCGGCCGGGTTCACGCACACCGGGAGCGATTGCACGTTGGCGCGCACGCCCCAGCCCATACAGAAGAAGTCGCCGAGCGGGGTCTCCACCGAGGGGGTCACTTCATCATCCCAATAGATGCGCAGCACCAGCTTGCGCCAGAAGTCAGGGTGGACCGTCAGCCAGATGTGCTGGATGGCGCCCGGCCCGGCGATGTCGGCCATCGTGAAACTGCTGTTGCCCGGCAGGTTGACGCTGGGCGAGATCTTCCACCCCTGGCCCAGTTCGCGGGCCGCGACGGCCCCTGTGCCTTCGGTGGCCATCCCGGCCTGCCCCTTCGCGCCGGTGAAGTTCTCCGCGCTGATCGAGCGTGTGACCGCGTTGGACAGCCGGGACAGGTTGCCCAGGTTCATGTCCAGTCCGTTGAAAGTGAGTTCCACAGTTTATCTCCTTTACGATAGAAGGCTAACGTGACTTTAGCCACACCTGCATCTGCCCCGCCCCTCGATTCGCCCACGCGTAGTACGGGATCGCCGTGATTTTGATGTGCGGGCCGCGTGGCCGCCGGCCGATGGATTCCGCGGTCCGGTAAAGCTGGTCCGTCCAGCCCGGTTCAGGATAGCGCGCTCGGCTCATCGCGGTCAATGTCACCACGCCGCCCAGCAAATCGGCGCGCTCTTGGATCTTCAAGCCGGCCGCGGGCAACGCCACATCGCGCAGATCCAAGCCGGGATGATCCGCTTCCTCGATGCAGTAGAGCAGCGGGCCGCGCATCGGCGCCACCCGGCCGGCGTTCTCCAGCGCATAGGGATGGCTCTCCATGCGGCGCATGGGCATCGGCAGGTGCAGGCGCACCGTGTCGCCCGCCTGCCAGACGCGGCGCACCTCGGCATAGCTGCCCGGCACGAGCGGCGTCGTGACCGGTTGGCCGTTCACCGCCAGGCTGGCCCCGGCATCGCACCAGCCGGGGATGCGCAGCCGCAGGCCGAATTCCCCGGTCCCATCTACCGTCAGCGTCACGTCGCCATCCCACGGGTAGTCCGTCTCCTGGCGCACGCTGACGGCCCGGCCATCGGGGAGCGTGAGGTGCGCCGCGCCGGCCGCGTAGAGGTGACACCAAACGGTATCCGCCGAGACGTTGTAGAAATAAGCGGGCAGGGAAGCGAGCAGCCGGGCGATGTTCGGCGGGCAACACGCGCAGTTGAACCAGGGTTGGCGGCCGCGTGTGCCGTCCCGCAGGGTGGCGTTGCGGTCGTTGGCTAGTGGATTGACATAAAAGTAATGTTGCCCATCGAGCGCCAGCCCGGCCAGGAACCCGTTGTAGAGCGCCAACTCCAGCACGTCGGCGTAACGGGCATCGCCGTCGAGCGCCAACATCCGCCACGCCCACATCACGACCGCGATGGCCGCGCACGTCTCGGTGTAGGCGCGGCTGTTCGGCAGCTCGAAGTCGTCGCCGAACGCCTCCCCCTGGTAGCGCGAGCCGACCCCGCCGCTGATATACATCTGCGTCATGGTCATGTTCTGCCACTGCCGCGCCAGCGCCGCCGTGAGCGCCGCCTCGCCCGACTCGGCGAACAGATCCGCCGCGCCGCCGTTCAGATAGACTGCACGCACGGCATGGCCGATCATCCGATCCAACTCCCGGAACGGCTTGTGGTCCTGGTGATAAGCCTCGCCGCCGATGACGCCATGCCCCCGCACATCCAGGAAGTATTGCGCCTGGGCCAGATACTTCTCGTCACCGGTGGCGCGCGCCAGCTCGACCAGCCCCATCTCGACCTCCGGGTGGCCGCACGTGCCGGCGCGTTTTGGCTCCGGGCCGAAGACGGCGCAGATATTGTCGGCCATGCCGCGGGCGACGTTCAGCAGGCGGTCGCGGCCCGTCGCGCGGTAGTGCGCGACCGCGGCCTGGAACAGGTGCCCGGCGCAGTACAACTCGTGCATCACCTTCAGGTTCGACCACCGCTCGCCCGCCCGTTCGAGGCTGTAGTAGGTGTTCAGGTAGCCGTCCGGTTGTTGCGCGGCCTCGATCTCGCCGATGATGGTTTCGGTCATTTCCGCCAGGGCCGGGTCGGGGTCGGTCGCCAGCGACCACGCGGCCGCTTCGATCCACTTGTAAACGTCGGAGTCGTTGAAGAAAAGCCCCTGGAACGGCTTGTCAACCTTCCCGGCGACGCGGCGGAAGTTATCAATCCGGCCGGTCTCTTCCAGGAGCTTGAATTGCGATGGCAGCGTCGCGTCCCGCAGCAGTTGTCGCCGCGGCGTCCAGAACGCGTCGGCCAGGGTGACAGCGGTCAGCGGCACAGGCTTGAGCCGCGCGTGCGTGCTGTGGGTGGTGTCAACGACGATGGGGGATGGGTGAGTCATGGTCGCTCCTTGTGGGTGGGCCTTATTCTACCATAAGCGCCGCGTTTCGATGTAACACAATCCGCCGGATTGTGGTCATGCCGCCAGCCGCAATCCAGCGGATTGCGATACAAGGTCGCATTAAGCAACATACCAGTCGCCCGGACGGACGCCTGGTATGGCAATGCGTTGATCTTCTGACCCCGAAGGCGATCAGCCGCGGCCGAGGCGGAACTTGAGATACTCGATATACGCGCAATAATCCGGCCACGAGATGTCGGGCGGCGCGCTGTGATCGAGCTCGGGGATGTAGCCGCCGTCCTCGACCACCGGCATGACGCGCTCGACCTCGCGGCGCATCGTCTCGCCACCGATCGCCACGCAGCGTTTGTCAATGCCGCCGAGCATCGCCAGGCTGTGGCCGAACTTCGCCCGCACCTTGTTGACATCCATCCAGG
>CAZYHE010000003.1:0-20283 GCA_964647225.1 uncultured Anaerolineales bacterium | reverse complement strand
TGGCTGTGCATCCAGTCCACGACTTTGCGGTAGTGGCGGAACGCGAACTTGCGGAACATCTTCGGCCCGACGAGCGGCGCGGTCTTGTAGGCCATGTCTTCCCAGAACCAGAAGACATCGAAGTTCGTGACCTCCAGCACCTTCTCGGTGATGGTGATCATCGCCTCGGTGCGTTCCTCCATGATTTTTTCCAGCAGCTTCGGCTGGTCGTAGAACGCCCGGCAGAGGTTCTCGACCCCCATCATGTTGCGGATCGAGCCGAAATAGCCGCCCCAGCGGTCGGCCCAGCATTGGCGCGGCGGATCATCCTGCACCGGCGCGCCTTTGTACAGGGACTCCGCGCGCAGCAGATCCTCGTTCACCCGGCCCGCGACCCCGCCGGTCGCGACGCGCGCCCGCCATTGCGGCGAGAGGCGCTGCTCCAGGTTGAGCACCAGCCGCTCGGCACGTAGCTTCTCGAAGTCTTCTTCGTTTTCGACCGGGAACTTGATGAACTGCGGCATGCTGGTGTCGCGATGCTGCTTGAACTCGCGCATCAGGATGCCCTCATGGTTGATGTAGGTGACGATGCGATCGTCCTCTTCGATGACCGTGTGCTCGAACTCCGGCACCGGCCCGTAGTAGGGGTCCACCCGCATGATGCGATCCACGCCGAAGTACTGGTCGAGCGGCTGCTCCTGGTAGCCCTGTGTCCGCCAGACGTCCAGGGTCTCCTGCCACGCGCCGCTGGTGCGCAGCCAGCGCGGGTTGACGTTCTTGAACTCCAGCGTGTCAAGAAAGCGTTGCCGTGATGTCGCCATGATGATCTCCTGACCTTAATCGAGACAGGATTTACAGGATGAACAGGATTAGGATATCGAGATCATCCTGTGAATCCTGTTCATCCGGTAAAATTCCCAACTAAATCCCCGACAGAGATAGCTCGCCCGCAAAGTGACAGGCCGCCTGATGCGCCCCTGCGCCAGTGACGCTGCGGAGCGCGGGCGGCTGGTCGGCGCATTGCGGTTTGCGGTAGTTGCAGCGTGGATAGAAGGCGCAGCCCGCCGCCTGGTAGGATGCCGGATCGGGCACCTCGCCGGAGATGATGCGCGTCCGGCCGCGATATTTGGGGTGCGGCTTGGGTGACGCCGACAGCAGCGCCTCGGTGTAGGGATGCTGCGGATGCTTGAAAAGCGCCTGCGTGGGCGCGATCTCGACCAGCCGGCCGAGGTACATCACCGCCACCCGGTCGCTGATGTGTTGCACCACACCGAGATCGTGCGAGATGAAGAGATAGGTCAGCCCGAAGCCATCCTGGAGATCCTTCAGCAGGTTGAGGATCTGCGCCTGGATCGAGACATCGAGGGCCGAGACCGGCTCATCGCAGATGATCAGCTTGGGGTTGAGCGCCAGGGCGCGGGCGACGCCGATGCGCTGCCGCTGGCCGCCGGAGAATGCGTGCGGGTAGCGGATCATGTACTCTGGCCGCAGCCCCACTTCGGCCATCAACTCGCTGACCCGCGCCTCGAGCGCCTTGCCTTTTGCTACTCCGTTGACATAAAGCGGCTCGCCGATGATGTCGCGCACGCGCTGCCGGGGATTGAGCGACGAGAAGGGGTCCTGGAAGATCATCTGGATGTTGCGGCGGGCCTTCTTCAGGTCTTCCTGCTCAAGTGTGGCAAGATTCACGATGTTGCCATCATCCTGGAACAGGATCTCGCCGGACGTGGGTTGCACGGCGCGCAGGATGGACTTGGCGACGGTCGTCTTGCCGCAGCCCGACTCGCCGACCAGCCCCAACGTTTCCCCGCGGCTGATGGCGAAGCTGACATCGTCTACGGCCTTCACCGTGCCCACCACCTTGCGGAGCAGCCCCTTGGTCAATGGATAATACTTGCGCAGGTTGCGCACTTCGAGCAATGCCGTGCTATTGTCCATTGCGCCCCCCTAACAGCAAGCAGCTTGCCAGGTGACCCGGCGCCACCTGCACCGGGGCCGGCTCCTGGCGGTCGCACACCCCCGGCACGAACGATTCGCAGCGCGGGTGGAAGCGACAGCCGGGCGGCAGGTTATACGGATCGGGCACGACCCCTTTGATGGAGAGCAGCCGGTCTTTCACCTGTTCTTCGATCATCGGGATGGACTTAAGTAGCGCGGCGGTGTAGGGATGCTGCGGGTTGTCGAACAGCTCCCACACCGGCGCGCTCTCGATCACTTTGCCCAGGTACATCACGTTCACGGTGTCGGCCATCTCCGCGATCACACCCATGTTGTGGGTGATGATCATGATCGCCGTGCCCATCTCTTCCTGGAGGCTGCGCAGCAGATCCAGGATCTGGGCCTGGATGGTGACATCCAGGGCGGTGGTCGGCTCGTCGGCGATCAGGATGGTCGGCTTGCAGGCCAGGGCCATGGCGATCATGGCGCGCTGGCGCATCCCGCCGGAAAGCTCGAACGGGAACGCGTCCACGCGCTGCACCGCGTTCGGGATGCCGACCTTGTCGAGCAGATCAATGACTCGGCCGCGCGCGGCCTTCGCCGAGATCTTCTCGTGGAACAGGATCGCCTCGCTGATCTGCTTGCCGACGGTGTAGACGGGCGAGAAGGCCGTCATCGGCTCCTGGAAGATCATGGCGATGTCGCGGCCGCGGATTTGGCGCAGTTCTTCGCTGGTGGATTTGTACTGCGTCAAGTCCACGACCTGGCCGTCGCTGCGATGGAAGAGGATCTCGCCGCTGACGATCCGGCCGCCCGCGCCGACGATCTGGAGCACCGATTGCGCGGTGACGCTCTTGCCGCAGCCGGACTCGCCGACCACGCCGAGCGTCTTCCCGTGATCGAGCGTCAGGGAAACGCCGTCCACGGCGCGCACGATGCCTTCGTCGAAGAAGAAATGGGTCTTGAGATCCTTGATCTCGAGGGCTGTCAAATCACTGGCCATAGATATTCTTCCTACACCGAATACGGGTCGGCGGCGTCCCGCAGGCCATCGCCGAGGAAGTTGTACATCAACACCGTCACGATGATGAACAGGGTCGGGATCATCTGCCACGGATGGTGCGCGATGGTCACGATGTTTTGCGCATCCTGCAACAGCACGCCCCAACTGACCGCGGGCGGCTGCATCCCCAGCCCCAGGAAGCTGAGCGCGGTCTCGCCCAGGATCATGCCGGGGATCATCAGGGTGAGCGTGACGATCAGGTGGCTGGTGAAGGAGGGGAACAGATGCACGAACATGATGCGCCGCTCGCTCGACCCGACCAGCCGCGCCGAGGTGACGAAATCCTCTTCGCGCAGGGAGAGCAGCTTGCCGCGCACCTGCCGCGCCAGGCTGCACCACGACATCAGCGAGAGGATGATGGTGATGAAGAAGTAAGTTTGGACTACCGGCCATTGCCTGGGCAGCGCGGCCGAGAGCGCCATCCACAGGGGGATGGACGGCAGCGACAGGACGAACTCGATGATGCGCTGGATGATCAGGTCGGCCAGGCCGCCGAAGTAGCCGGAGATGCCGCCGACCACCAGGCCGAAGATGAAGCTGAGCGTGACCCCCACCAGGCCGATCGTCAGCGAAATGCGCGCGCCGTGAAATGTCCGTGAGAACAGATCGCGCGCCAGCCGATCCGTGCCAAAGAGCATCACCGGGGCCTTCGGGTCGGTCGTGAACAGATGGATGTCGGACGGGAAGAGACCCCAGAACTTGTACGGCTCGCCCTGGGCGAAGAACTTGATCGGGTAGCGTTCCGATTTGTTCTCGCTGTAGATCATGCGGTAAGTCGTGGGGTTGATATCCGACTCCATGCGATAGACGTATGGCCCGACCAGTTTTCCGTCGGCGAAGATGTGGATGGGGCTGGGTGAGGCATCCTCGAAACCCTCCAGGCGGATGGCGGGGCCATAGGGCGCGAGGAATTCGCACGCCAATGCAATGAAATAGAGAAGCCCCAGGACCACCAGCGCCACCTTGGCCAGCACATGCTTGCGGAATTTCCACCACATGAGCTGCCACTGCGTCGCCTGGTAATATTTTTCCTTCTCCTCAGTTGACATTTCCTTGCGGCGTGTGGTTCTGCTTGGCAATGCTTCGGTCGTCATTCTCCCACCTTTCCAAAGCGAATGCGCGGATCGAGCCAAACCAGCAGGATATCCGCGATCAAGGTGCCGACGATGGTCAGGATGCTCAGGAGCAGGGTGATGCTGCCTGCCAGGTACATATCCTGGAAACGCACCGCCTGCAGCAGGACCGGCCCGGTCGTCTGCAAGTTAAGGACGATGGAGACCAGCACCTCGCCGCCCACGATGCTCGGCAGGATCCAGCCGATGGTGCTGATGATCGGGTTGACCGCGATGCGCACGGGGTAGCGGAAGAGCACAGTGCGTTCCGGCACCCCTTTCGCGCGTGCGGTGACGACGTACTGCTTTTGCAGCTCGTCGAGCAGGTTGCCGCGCATCACCCGAATCAGCCCAGCCGTGCCGCTCATGCCGATGATGATCATTGGGAACCAGATGCGGCTCAACAGGTTCCCGAACTTGGCCAGATTCCACGGCGCGTCGGCATATTGCGCCGAGAAAAGGCCGCTCACGGTGGCGCCCGTCAGGTTGTAGATCCCCCACATCAACACCAACGCCAGCAGGAAACCCGGCACCGACAGCCCGATGAAGCCGACGAATGTGAAGGCATAGTCGAAGGGCGAATACTTGTGCGTGGCCGAGTAGATGCCGATAGGGATGGCAAGCAGGAAGACGAAAAGCGTCGTTGCCAGCGAAACCCCCATCGTGAGCGGGATGCGCTCCAGGAGGATCTCTTTCACCGGCTTGTTCCATTGGAAGGAGCGGCCGAAGTCGCCATTCAGGATCATGTTCTTCATCCAGATAAAGTACTGGGTGTAGATCGGCTGGTCCAGCCCATACATACGCTTGAGCGACTCGGCTTGCGACGCAGAGACCTCGATGCCGGAGGTCCTAAGGTTCTCGATGTAGGTGGTCAGGTAGTCTCCGGGCGGCAACTGGATGATCAGGAAGACCACGATGGAGATGACGAACACGACTGGTATCAGTAATACCAGCCTGCGCGCGATGTATGCCAGCATAAACGGCTCCTTCCAGCTTGCAGGAGTTAGTTTGTAGTAACGACTTCAGTCGTTCGTATGCGAACCATACCGACTGAAGTCGTTACTACGTTTCAAGTAAACCGCCGAATCGAATTCGGGGCGAAGGGGCGTGCCGCCGTGATGTCGGCCTGCGCCGACTGTGATCCGCACACGGTGAGAGCGCGTCCATGCAGAACCTGCCCTGAGCAGAGTCGAAGGGTGGACGCCCGGCGCCGCAGCGCCCCTTAGCCGCGATTTCAATCGCCCTGTTGTGTTATCCCTCGATGTACCACTGCTCCATGCTGTACATGATGGTGATGCCCAGCTCATCGGTCTGGCCCACCGGCACGTTCTGGATGCGTTTGGTGACGAAGGTTGGGTAGTAGCTGTCCTCCACCACGACGAAGATCCAGACGTTGTCCAGGTAGCTCTTGTAGATAGCATCCAGGGCGGCCTTGCTTTCGGCCGAACCGCTCTTGGCGTTCATGAACTTCATGTGCGTGTCGTAGAGATCCTTGATCTCCTTGGGCGGCTCCTCGCCGGCCTTGCCGGCGGAGGTATACCACTGGTGCCACAGTCGCCCCCAGGTGTTGCCCGGGAGATAGTCATCCCACCCGGTGCTGGGCCAGATCGTCTCGTGCGCCCAGCCCGCGGTCGCCTGAAGTTCATTGGCGTTCCAGCGGTTGCCCCGGAGCGCGCCATCTACCCGCTTGACCGTCGCATTAACGCCCACCTTCTTCCAGTATTCGGCGATCAGCTCGGACATCGGCACATGGTCTTCCGAGTCGTCGGAGGTCTCGAAGAGGATGCTGAAGGGCTTGCCATCGGGCGCGGCGCGGAACCCATCGCCGCCTTTTTTCATGCCCATCTCATCGAGCAAGGCGTTCGCTTTGTCCACGCTGTACTCGGCGCTCGAACTGCGGGAGGGCAGCTTCGCGAACTGGTTCAGGTAGAAGTTCTTGAGGATCTCCGGGCGGTTGATCGCCAGGCTCAGCGCCCGGCGGAAGCGCACATCGCCCGTCACCTTACGCCAGGTCGGGTCGGCCACGGTGAGATTCAGCTTGAAGTCAATGGGCAGGCGGTGCATCTTCGGGATGAAGACCTTGATGGCCCCACCGGCTTCCTTTTCCTTCATCAGCGGCAGCTTCTTGAGGGAAGAGCGCTCGCCCAGGTAGTCGAACTCGCCCATCAGGGCACGGGTGGTCAGCGTCTCCTTGTCCTGCACCACTTCGGAGCGGATGCCGTCAATGTAGGGCAACTGGTTGCCTTCGCCGTCTACCTTGAAGTAATAGGGGTTGCGCTCGAGGGTGAAGACGCCACCTTCCACCTTCTTGATGTTCCAGGCGACGAGGGAGGGGTGCCCGATGCCGGCCTCGTTGGTGATGTTCCACATCCACTCGGTCATCTGCTTGGCGTTGAAGAGGTTCTGCCATTGATCTTCGGGGATCGAGGCCGCCTTCAACTTTGGCGCCAGCTCTTCTTGCTTGGTGTATTTGATGTGGAATTGCTTCAGCCAGTGCGCCGGTTTGATGATGCCGCCGTAGCCGCGCCAGCCGGAGATGGCGATCTGCGCGGGGAAGGAGCCATACGGCTTCTCGAAGCTGATGCTGAAGGTGAAGTCATCCGCGACCTTGATCACGCCCGGCGCGCCGGCCGCGCTCATGCCCGATCGCAAGTAGGTCGGGAAGATGGGGGTGATCTTGTCGTTGAGAAGCACGTCCTCGTAGGCAAACTTCACATCGGCCGTGGTCACCGGATTGCCGTCGGACCACTTGAGGCCTTCGCGCATCTTGAAGGTGAACACGGTGCCTTCGGCGTTGACTTCCCAACTCTTGACAATGTTGCCCTTGATGCCCTTGGCGAAGTCGAACGCGGCCGGCGCCCAGAGCAGGCCCTCGTTGCTGCCGATGAAGATATGCGGGTCGCCGCCCGGCCCTTCCTGCGCCAGGCGCATCGTGCCGCCGTACTTGCCGATCTTGGGCTGGAGGTACTTCTCGCCGACCAGTTCACCCGGCCCGACGATGAACGGCTCTTTGGGCAGGCGTTGATCCACGGGTGGCAGCTTGCCGGCCTTCACCAGGTCGGCCAGCATGGGCGATTCCTTGAATTTGCCCGCGGCGGCCGGCGCCGGCGCAGCCGCCTTGGGGGCATCGGTGGGTTTAGGCGCTTCGGGCGCCTTGGCCGGCGCTTGCGGCGCCGGGGCCGCGGCCGGCGGCGTG
Organism: uncultured Anaerolineales bacterium; assembly: GCA_964647225.1. Lineage (GTDB taxonomy): Bacteria > Chloroflexota > Anaerolineae > CG2-30-64-16 > CG2-30-64-16 > CAZYHE01. The sequence goes on along the minus strand of CAZYHE010000003.1, from coordinate 12,995 downwards.
CCGCACGCGGCCAACACCGCGCCGGCGGCGATCCCACTGCCGGCTACGAAGAACTGACGACGGGTGATTCGTTTGAGCTGCGACATCGTATTCTCTCTCCTTGAGTAGCACATGATGTAACCGTTTGTCTGAGCTTGCCGCCGCTATTGCTGCGGGTTGTCAACGGCCGCTGCGTGGGCGGGCCGAAAGCTCACCGGGTCGCGGGCGGCCCAGTCATCGTAGACCTCGTCCAGTCGCGCCAGCACCACCTCCTTTGTCTCTGCGTCCCCCATCAGGGGCGATCTTTCCGTGTAGGCGATCAGGCCATCGAGCCGGCGCAGATAGCTGGCCTGCGCCTGTTCCGGTCTGCTGCGCCGCAAGAATCGCCGTGCGACAGCCGGGAGGCGTGGCTGGTGACTCTGCCACGCCGCGGGCGCTTCGCCCGTCGCCATGATCTCTTCGATCCAGCGGTGCGTGCGCCCGACGAACCGATCGGTGACCTGGCGGGCAAGCCAGGCGGCGAAGGCCAGGATGCCCGCCAGCGCCACCAGCGGCAGTACGACTAACGACAACCACCATAGGCTGTCCAACGCGCCTACCCTTCGATGTACCAGATCTCCATCATGTGCATGACTGCGATGCCGAAGAGCTCCGATTGGCCCACGGGCACGTTCTGGATCCGTTTGGTGAAGAAGGTGGCGTAGTAGGACTGCTCGACCGGGATGAAGTACCATTGGTTGTCCCGGTGCAGCTTAAGAACGGCGCCGAAGGCATCGCGGAAGGGTTGCGTGCCAGGCCGCGCCGCCATGAACGCCTCATGAGCCTTGAAGAGCTCCTTGATCTCCGCGGGCGGCTCTTCCCCTTGCTTGCCCTGTGTCAGGTACCATTGGTTCCAAAGGGTGCCATATTCGCCGGGCAGATAATCGCTCCACGCGGCGAAGCGCCACATATCCACCACCGGCCAGGTGCCCGAAGCCTGAATTTCGTTGGCCGTCTGGCGTTGGCTGCGCAGCGTGTTGTCAACCTTCTTGACTGTCGTGAAGACGCCGACCTTCTTCCAGTACTCGGCGATCAACTCGGCCATCGGTACGTGATCTTCTGAAATGTCCGAGATCTCGAACAGGATCTCGAAGCGTTTGCCGTTCGGCCCCAGGCGGAAGCCTTCGCCATCCTTCTTATCCATGCCCATCTCGTTGAGTAGCGCGTTGGCCTTGTCAACGCTGTATTCGGCGCTATTCGCTTCCGACGGCAGCTTGGCGAACTGGTTCAGATAGAAGTTCTTGAGGATTTCCGTCCGGTTGATGGCGAGGCTGAGCGCCTGGCGGAACCGTTTGTCCCATGTCACCTTGCGCCAGTTCTCGTCTTTCAGGGTCAGATTCAGATGGAAGCCGATCGGGGTGCGGTGCATCCGGGGGAGATAGACCTTGATCTTGCCCGTCGCTTCCTGCTCCTTCATCAGCGGCAACTTTTTCATGGAAGCGCGCTCGCCCAGGTAGTCGAACTCGCCCATCAGCGCGCGGGTGGTCAGCGATTCCTTGTCCTGCACCACCTGCGAACGGATGCCATCCATGTAGGGCAGTTGATTGCCTTCGGCATCCACCTTCCAGTAATACGGATTGCGCTCGAACGTGAAGGTGCCGCCTTCGACCTTCTGGATCACCCATGCGCAGAGGGTCGGATGCCCGACGCCGTTCTGGTTGGTGATGTTCCACATCCACTCGGTCATCTGCTTGGCGTTGAAGAGATTCTGCCACTGATCTTCGGGGATCGAGGCAGCTTTCATCTTCGGCGCCAGCTCTTCCTGCTTGGTGTACTTGATGTGGAATTGCTTGAGGTAGTGCTTCGGCTTGATGAGGCCGCCGTAGCCGCGCCAGCCGCCCACGCCGATCTGCGCCAGGAAGGAGCCGTAGGGCTTGTCGAAGGTGATGCTGAAGGTCCAGTCGTCAATGAAGGCCATCTTGCCCGGACTGCCGGCGCCGCTCATCCCGGTCCGCAAGAACTGCGGGAATACTGGGGTGATCTTGTCGTTGAGCGTCACATCTTCCCAGGCGAACTTGACGTCCTCCATCGTCACGGGTGTGCCATCCGACCATTTCAGCCCTTTGCGCAGCATGAAGGTGAAGACGGTGTTGTCGTCGTTCAGTTTCCAGCTTTCGAGTACGCCACCCTCGATCTTGGCGTCGAAGTCGAAGAGGTCGGGCGATTGGAGCAGATACTCGTTGCTGCCGATGAAGATGTGCGGGTCGCCGCCTGGCCCTTCCTGCGCCAGTTGCATCGTGCCGCCGTACTTGCCAATCTTGAGCTTGAGGTGTTTGTCGCTGATGAACGAGCCGGCCTGTACGACGTAGGGCTTTTCCGGCAAGCGTTGGTCTACGGGCGGCAGCTTGCCCGCCTTGACGAGATCGGCAAGCAGCGGTGATTCCTTGTACTTGCCGGCGGCGGCTGCCGCCGGGGCTGCCGGGGCCGCGGTGGGGGCTGCGGCCTTCGGTGGTTCGGTCGCCGCCGGCTTGGGGGCAGCCGGGGCGGGGGCCGCGGGCGCTTGCGACGGCGTGCCGCACGCAGCCAACACGGCGCCGGCAGCAATCCCACTGCCGGCTACGAAGAACTGACGACGGGTGATTCGTTTAGCCTGAGTCATCTTGTTCCCTTCCTTGATGGTGTTGGACGATGGGGAATCGGTCTGGAATTCCCGCGCGTGAATGCCTGTGTGGCGACCGGGTTTGGCTGTTATGTGCCACCTCCTTATGGTGCTGCAACACTTTGCACGGACATTATCTCCGTGGAGCCGTCTGTCTCCGGGCATGGCCCGGTAGACCCCCGGATGATCAACTCCGCGGGCATTTCGGCCCGCCGCGGCGGCAGGTTGGGGTTGGCGATCCGGTCGAGCAGGAAGCCCGCCAACGTACGGCCGGCATCGAAGGAGTGCGCGCACCCCGTGGTGAGACCCGGCGTCAGCAACGCCGCCATCTCGATATCATCAAATCCGGCGATAGATATATCTTGTGGTATTCGCAACCCACGCTGCAAGGCAGCCTGCATGGCGCTGAACGCCGCCAGATCGCAGATGCCCAAGATGGCGGTTGGCCGGGGGCGCAGGTCGAGCAGCCGTTCCGCGGCTGTGAAGGTTTCCGCGAAGGTGGGCCGGCAGCGGGCGATCAATTGATCTTCGACGCGAATCCCAGCAGCGCTCAGACTCTCGCAATAGGTGGCGACGCGCTCTCCGGCATGTTCCAGCCGCCCGACGCTGTGGATCAGCCCGATTCGCCGATGACCGAGCGCCAGCAGATAGGTCATCATGTCACGGGCCAGACGATCGTAGGGGATGACCACTTCATCGCCGCCACAATTGGTCGTATCGCCGACCACTGGTTTGCCACGGCGTCGTAACGCCTCTAGCTCAGCGCAAAATAGCTCAGGATAGCTTAGCATGAGCACCAGGCCATCCACGCGTTGTTCGATGAGGGAACGTAAGGCGCGGCGCTCACAGTCCGGGTCGAGATTGGAGATCGTCAGCAGGACGCTGTAGTTGCGTTGCACCGCGACTTCTTCCACACCCCGGACGTAGCTCCAGAAGTGGGGGTTGTGCGCGTCGGGGATGAGCAGGCCGATGTTGCCAGAATGGCCGGAACGCAAGGTTTGGGCGGCGACGTGCGGGATGTAGCCAAGCTGTTGGACGGCGTCTTGGACGCGCGCACGCGTCGCATCGCCAACCTGCGCTTTGCCATTAACGACCAGGGAGACCGTCTGGATCGAAACACTCGCCAGCTCGGCCACATCCCGCATAGTCGGTGCAGCAGCTCTGTCATGCATCTTTCAGCCCCGAAAAACCGAGCGAATGCTATCGCGCCTGCAAGCGTTGAAGAGGGTTTGAAATGGGAATTTCAGAATTTTATCGTTCACTTGAACGATAAAGGGACTGTAGCATGGCTTACAGCTTTTGTCAAATACGGCCATTTGAATGATGTACAGGATTGGTGATCGTTTGGTGAGTGGATCTTTTGTAAAACTACCTCGTGAAGGGAGACGCTATTGTGACTGCAACTTCGATTACGGAACTGCCCGTGCTTGTCGGCTTCGAGGATGCCACCCCGCTTTTGTCTGATCCCGCGGCGTTACGCGGTCAGGCGGAGCGTGATGGCTATCTGTTCTTCAAGAAGCTCTTGCCCGCCGAGGTCGTGCTCGATCTGCGACGCCAGCTCTTGGGCGTGCTGGATGAGTTCGGCTGGCTGGAGAAGGAGCCTGGTCCGGCGCTCGGCCTGGCCGATCCCCTTGCCGTGGCTGGTTTGGAGGGGTGGGGTGGCACCGGCGTGACCCAGGCCGCGTACCTGGCAACACAGAAGCTGGAGCTATTCCATCGCCTGCCGCATCACCCGAAGCTGATCCGCATGTACGAGACGCTCTTCGGCAAGGCGGTTTTACCGCACCCGCGCAATATCGCCCGGCTGATGGTGCCCTCGCCCGGCGCTGTGCCCACGCCGATCCACCAGGATTTCATCCACATCCAGGGCACGCGGAATGTGTGGACCGCCTGGATCCCCTTCGGCGACATCCCGCGCGAGTTGGGTGGGCTGGCGGTGCTGAAGGGTTCACATAAGCAGGGTGTGTTCGCGGTCACGGCCGCGGCCGGCGCCGGCGGCCTGGAGTCCATCCTGTGCAACATTGATCTGCCGTGGATCGAGCACGATTACGAGATCGGGGATGTGTTGACATTCCATAGTTGCACGGTACACAAATCGCTGCCCAACCTGATGGGCAACCGCGTGCGCCTGTCATGCGACTACCGCTATCAGCCGGGAGACGAGGATATCGAGGAGAAATCGCTCAAGCCTCACGGGCTGGTCGGCGAGTGGGCCGATCTCTACGCGGGCTGGCCCGACAGCGACCTGAAATACTACTGGACGAAGCACAACCTGGTGCTTTCGCCCTGGGACGAGACCGTGCGCTGGCAGAAGGAACGCATCTGCGATTAGGGCGGCATGGTTTGGAAAGGGTACTTGCTCACGGATGACACAGATGACGCGGATACGAAGCTGTTCTGCCTTTATCCGTGTTGATCTGTGTGATCCGTGAGCTATCTACGCCATGCGAAGGCCACGCGTCAGGTGGCTTGACAACCGACCTCCATGTAGGTATGATGTGATTACATTCGACGGAGGTGGTAACCATGACCATAGCGGTCCAGACGCGTATCGTGCGCATCGGTAACTCGCAGGGGGTGCGCATCCCCAAACCATTACTGCAACAGGCCGGGATTAGTGACCGGGTGGAGCTTCAAGTTCACGACGGCCACCTCTCCATCCATCCGTTGCGGCAGGCCCGCGCGGGCTGGGAAGCGCGGTTTGCGGCGATGGCGGTTGAAGGGGATGATCGGCTGCTGGATGGCGCCCAATCTGCCGCAACGGCCTGGGACGGGGAGGAATGGGAATGGTGACCGGGCCGGTGGATCGCTTCGATGTCTACCTGGTGCTCCTCGATCCGACGGTCGGCAGCGAGATCCAGAAGACGCGGCCGTGTTTGGTCGTGTCACCTGATGAGATGAATCATCACATCGCCACTGTGATCGTGGCGCCGATGACCTCCAAGGGCCGTCCATACCCCAGCCGGATTCCGTGCCGGTTCGAGGGTGTGGACGGCCAGATCGTTCTCGATCAGTTGCGCACGGTAGACAAGCAGCGCCTGGCGCGGCGTCTGGGGCGCATCTCCGCGGAGGCGCAGGACGCCGTCCTGGCGGCGCTGGCCGAGATGTTCGCGCCGTAGGTTTTTCTGGGTATTGAATCGCGAAACATCATTTGCTCACGGATGACACAGATGACGCGGATATGAAGCTGTTCGGCCACCCATCCGTGTTGATCTGTGTGATCCGTGAGCCGTTTACGCCGCAGCGATGACCACGCCCGCGCCAGCTTCCGCGCTTTCGATCGCCCCGAACACCATCGCCAGGCTCTTGATGTTGTCTGAGCCGATTGTCTCCGGTGTGGCCCCGGTCTGGACGCAGCGCACGAAGTCGCGGATCACCCCGCCATGCCCGCCGATCTTGGTTGGGTTATCGTAGGCCGGCAGCTCGAGGTCGGCCATCTTCGACATGAAGCCGCCCGGCTCGGCCACGACCTGCGCCTGGAAGCCGGCCGCGCCGTCCCACTTGACCGTGCCCTTCGTGCCCACGATCCGCCAGTCGCACTCCCACGTCGTCCGCAGCCCCTCGGCGCACCAACTGCCGCGGTAGGTGCAAACGATCCCCTGCGTCATCTCGAAGATCGCCACGGCCGACGCGTCGTGATCGTACCAGGAACCGGCCGGGTTCCATTCGTGGCAATAGACCGCGTGCGCGTCCGCGCCAGAGATCAGCCGGGCCGCGTCGAAGGTGTGGATCGCCATGTCGAGCAGCAGCACGTGCTTCATCCGGTCGCGGAAGCCGCCGAAGTGCGCGCCGATGTAAAAGTCGCAGTTGACGGTCGTGATCTCGCCGATCGCGCCCGATTCCAGGAACGCGCGCAGCCGGCGGATGTTCGGATCGTAGCGGCGGTTCTGGATGACGGCGTAGGTCTTGCCGGCCGCTTGCGCCGCGGCGACCATCTCGCGGGCGTGGGCCAGCGAGTCGGCCAGCGGCTTCTCGCCCAGCACGTGGCAGCCGTGGCGCAGTGCCGCCAGCGTCACCTGGACGTGCGCTTCGGGGATGGTGCAGTCGAAGACCGCGTCGGGCCGGGTGGCGGCCAGCACAGCGGCCAGGTCCGTGCCGATCATGGCGTCGGGCCAGCCGAACTGTTCGGCGCGGCCGGCCGCGGCGGACTCGACGAGATCCACGAAGCCGACCATCTGAATCTCAGGGATGGTTTTGACGGCTTCCAGCCAGGCGCGGGTGATGCCGCCGCAGCCGGCAAGCACGACTTTGAGTGGTTGAGTCATGGCGACGATGCTCCTTTTGAGATGCTGCGCAGGGGTGCGCGTGGGTGATTACCCGCAATCCAGCAAAAGCTACAATCGTCACCCTGAGCGGGTTAACCCCGTGCGGTTGGTGGCGGCAAGATTCCAGCGAAGGGTCTCGTTGCCGGAGGGGAGATTCTTCGCTGGTGTCACACCGCAACGAAAGTGCCGGGGCAGACCCGCTCAGAATGACAGGCCGTCAGTGGCGACCTTTGCGCGATTGCGATTGTAGAGACGATCTTAGCACAGGTGGCCTGATTGTGCGAATCTGATCTAATGGCCGCGCGTTCCAAAACTGCGCGTTTTGGGTGGCGCGGTTTGCGCGAATGTGCGCTATAATAGCGCGTGTCCCGATCAGAGGTAATGGCGCGGGACAAACCATCCACGAGGAGATCCGCACATGGGTTATCCACAGCAACACGACATCCGCATCGGCACGTTGGTCAGTTGCAACCAAAAGGATCCGGCGGGCTTCATCCGCCAGATCATCCCCCACGGCTTCGAGAGCTTCTCCCTCACTTTCTGGCAGACGTTGGGGGGCGTCAAGCTGCCGCAGTTGGCTGACCAGGTCAAGGCGGCCATCGGCGACCGTGACATCACCATCAGCACGGTGAACATTTTCGGCAATCCGTTGGAGACGACCGCGATTGACCAGGAGACACTGGCGGGTTGGGAAGCAGTGATTGACAACGCGCACCTGTTCGGCGCCGATATCGTCGGCGGGTTCACCGGCCGGCTGCGCGGCAAGCCGATCCCCGACTCGCTGCCGCGCTTCAAGGAGGTGTTCGGCCCGCTGGCAAAGCGCGCCGCCGATCGTGGCCTGCGGATCGCGTTCGAGAACTGCGACATGGGCGGCACCTGGCAGACCGGCGACTGGAACATCGCGCACAACCCGGTGGCCTGGGAGCTGATGTTCGACGCCGTGCCCGCGGCCAACCTGGGGCTGGAGTGGGAGCCGTGCCACCAGATGGTCAATTTGATCGAGCCGCTGCCGCAGCTCCGCCAGTGGGTCAAGAAGGTGTTCCACATGCACGGCAAGGATGCCACGATCAAGTGGGATCTCATCCGGCAGTACGGCATCGGCGGCGTCAAGCAGTTCGTCTATCACCGCACCCCCGGCTTCGGCGACTCGAACTGGGCGGATATCATCAGCGAGCTGCGCTGGGGCGGCTTCCGCGGCGCGATTGACATCGAGGGCTACCACGACCCGATCTACCGCGGCGACCTGGAGTGGACGGGCCAGGTGCGCGGGCTGAACTATCTGAAGCAGTGCCGCGGCGGGGATTTTGTGGCGAATCCGATGTGACCCAGTCCCAGTTTGACGGCCCGGCAATGAAGCATATAATGACCCTGTCTTTTCGTAAGCTGGCTCACTTTGCACTCCTGCCCAGGTGGGCCAGCAAGTTCTCGGCAAGGCAGGCCCGAGTCCAAGGAGGTGCATACAACTCCACAAGCAGGTGAGAAGTCCGGTCGCTCTTCAATCATTGAACTCGCGTGATCCATGTCCACTCACAAAGGAGGATTCCTCAATGAAGCGCATCTCACGTCGTGACTTTCTGAAGGGTGCAACCCTGTCTGGCGCTGGGTTGGTCGCGGCCGCCTGTACGGCTGCCCCCGCCCCTGCGCCGGCCGCGCCTGCGCCGGCCGCCAAGGCCGAGCCAACCAAAGCCCCGGCCGCCGAGCCGACCAAGGCCCCCGCCCCGGCGCAAGCCGTCCAGATTGACGTCTGGACCGGCTGGACCGAGGCCGCCGCGAAGAACATCGAGCAGATCCTCGATGGCTACAACAAATCGCAGAACAAGATTGCAGCCAAGCACGTTGTGGTCCCCGAAAACATGACGCAGAAGCTGCTGGCAGGTGTCGCCGCCGGCAGCCCACCCTCCACTGCGGTCGTCTTCGGCGCCAACATCGCCTACCAACTCGCCGCGCAGAAGGCCATCCTGGCCCTGGATGAGGTCGGCAAGCCCGATCAGGTCACAACCCTCAAGAAGTGGATGGCGCCGCCCATCTGGGATTTGGGTACTTACAAGGGTAAGTACTACTTCGCCTCGATGTGGAACCAGTGCTACGCGATGTTTGTCAACACCAAGATGTGCAAAGAGAAAGGTGTTGATCCCAACAAGCCGCCAGCGAGCTGGGACGAGATGGCCGACACCTGGGACAAGTTGACCACCTTCGACGCGCAGGGCAACATCAACGTTTTGGGCGGCGACTATACTTCGGTCCAGAATAGCATCGCTCGTTTCCTGGGACAGTTGGTCAACGAAGATGGCACGAAGGTCACGGCCAACCACCCGAACAACATCAAGGCGTTGGAGTGGCAGACCGCACGGTGGAAGAAAGTCGGTGTGAAGAAACTGCAGGACTACTTCGCATCGCTGCAGGGCCGCGGCGAGCGGTCGGCTGGCAACGACCCGTTCCTCTCCTCGCTGCGCGCCACCCTGATCACCGGCCCCTGGCAGTTCGACACGATCAAGCGCTACAAGCCGGCGGGCTTCGAGTTCACTGTGTGGCCGCTGCCCCGGCCGACCGGCGTCGAGAAGACAGGCATGTACACCTACGGCGACGGTTGGATTATCCCCAAGGGTGGCAAGGAGCCGGCCGCGGCCTGGGAAATCATCAGCGCGATGACCGGCGCAACCGGCGATCGCGATGTGTACACCGGCCTCTTCATGGTCTGGCAGTGCGTCAACGGCCCGGTCTCCACGCAGATGGCCGACTGGCCGAAGTTCAAGACCGAAGTCATCGGCCAGTGCCCAGGGTATCAGGAAATCTTCCTCAAGGACCTGTTCAACGCGGATCATTACCTGTACCCGGCCAAGATCCCGACCAGCGACTCGTATGCGGCGCTGCTTGGCGCTGAGTGGGAGAAGGCGCGCGTAGGCCAGAAGGCGCCGAAGGAAGCGCTGGACTACGTCACCGAGCAGGCGCAAAAGGAACTGGATAACTGGCTGTCTAAGCAGGGTTAAGCGCCAGTCAAGGAATAGGATGGTCGAGTGATGGGTTTGTAGTGGCGATTTCGGGCGCTCGCTCGCACGGAACGCCTGGAGTCGCCATTACTGCCTTGTTCAATGGATCTGGCGGGTTCTCGAGGTTCCGCCAGTCTGTTATCCCAGAGGATGGTGCCATGATTTTGCAGACGAGCCCAGTCGCGCTGCCCCAGGGCGGGCGGCATCGTCATTCGACGCGGTACCAGGCGCTCCGTGGGGTTACGGAAATCGCAAAATACGCAGCGCTACTGTTTTTCTCGGTTTTTTTCATTCTACCCTGGGTTTGGATGATCTCGACATCGCTGAAGAACCCCCAGGAACTAGTCGTGTGGCCGCCGATTTGGATCCCTAATCCTATCCGGTGGGATAACTATATTCAGGCTTTCGGCCAGGCCGAGTTTTCAATTTTCGTCGTCAATACGCTCAAGATCGCCGTGCCTTCGGTCATCGGCGCCGTGCTTTCCAACTCGCTGGTCGCCTATGGCTTCGCGCGGGTCCGTTGGCCCGGACGGGACGCAGTTTTCGCACTGGTCCTGGCGACGATGATCCTGCCAGGGTTCGTAACCTTCATCCCACTTTATATCGCCTTCCATCGGTTGGGCTGGATCAACACGTATGCGCCGCTGGTGATCCCGGTCTTTTTCGCCAGCCCGTTCTTCGTGTTCTTGTTGCGCCAGTTCTTCATGGGGCTGCCGATCGAGCTATCCGATGCCGCCAAAGTGGATGGCGCCTCTGAGCTTGCCATCTTCTGGCAGATCATCCTGCCGCTGGCTAAGCCGGCTCTGGCGGTGGTGGCGCTGTTTCAATTCATCGGGAGTTGGAACGATTACTTTGGCCCGCTGATCTATCTGAACGATAAAGCGTTGTATACGGTGTCGTTGGGCATTGCCAACATGCGCACCACGTATGGCTTCATGAATTTCGCCTGGATCATGGCGGCGACCGTGATGAGCGTGGTGCCGATCATCGTCTTGTTTTTCTTTGCCCAGCGCACCTTTATCGAAGGCATCGCGCTGACCGGGTTGAAGGGATAGGGGGCCGACTATGACATTATCTCACAGGCTCCACAGACTATCGCACGAAGACCGGCATGGGCTGATCACCGGCCTGCTGTTCATCTCGCCATGGATCGTCGGTTTCCTGGTCTTCCGGGTCGCACCGTTTTTTATGTCGTTGTACTATAGTTTCACTTTCTATCCGGTCCTGGAGGATCCCACATGGATCGGCTTGGCTAATTTCCGCAATCTGCTCACCGATGGACGTTTCCTTTCCGCGCTCTACAACACGGCCTATTACGCCGTTTTCGCCGTGCCAATGGGCGCGTTCTTCGGCATCCTGTTAGCGATGCTCCTCAACATGAAGGTGAAGGGGATGTCCATTTGGCGCACGATCTTTTACCTGCCCAGCATTACGCCGGTGGTCGCCACCGCGCTCGTCTGGCTCTGGATGTTCAACCCACGCGGGGGGATCATCAACTACATCCTCTCGCTGGTGGGCATCCGTGGGCCGGGTTGGCTGGGCAGCCCGGAGTGGGCCAAGCCGGCGCTCATCCTGATGGGATTGTGGGGCGTGGGTACCGCCGTAGTGATCTACCTGGCGGCGCTCCAGGATGTGCCGCGCGAGCTGGTGGAAGCCGCGCAACTTGATGGGGCCAACGCCGCGCAGCAAATCCGGCACGTTACATTGCCCATGATCAGCCCAGTCATCCTCTTCAACGTCATCACCGGTCTGATCGGCGCGTTTCAGTATTTCACCGAGGTGCATGTCATGACGGGCGGCAGCGGCTCGCCCGCTGACTCGACCCTGATGATGTCCATTTATCTGTGGCAGAGCGCCTTCCAGTTCTTCAAGATGGGCTACGCGTCGGCCCAGGCGTGGATCATGTTCGTGATCGTGGTGATTTTTACAGTGATTCTGTTCCGGGTTTCTGGTCGGGTTGTTTACTATGGCGGTCGTTGAGATTGCTCTTGATGAGGCAAGTATGCCAAAAGAAACTATGACCCCGCGCGAGCGTTGGCTCGCTGTTCTGACTCGGCAAAAACCCGACCGCGTGCCGATGGACTATTGGAGCACGACCGAAGCCACCGCCAAACTGCTCCGTCACCTCGGCCTCAGCAGTGATAGCGAAGAAGCGTTGGTCGCGGCCTTCAAGGGCGGCGGGCAGCGTGCGCGTCTGGGCCAGCGCCCCATTGATGCGCTGCGGCGGGAGATGCTTGACCGGTTGCACGTGGACTATATCATTGGGGCCGGTCCGCGCTACGTCGGTCCGCGCCTGAAGCCGCATACCGACGTCTTCGGCTGCCGCTACCGCGACATCGAGTATGGCACGGGCGCGTATGGCGAGTGCGTCTTCAATCCGCTGGCGCAGTACAACTCCGTCGAAGAGATCGAGCGTAACTACACCTGGCCGGTTCCCGATTGGTGGAACTACAGTGAGATTCCCAATCAGATCAAAGGCTGGGAGCACACGCATCCCATCCGGGGCGGCGGCTCCGAGCCGTTCTTGATCTACAAGAACCTGCGCGGGCAGGAGCAGGCGTTCGTGGATCTCGTCGAGCACCCGGAGATCGTCCACACCTGTCTGGACAAGCTGTTCGGCCTGGCCTACGCCAACACCGAGCGCATCTACGCGCAGATTCCGGGCAAAGTGATGATCACCTACGTGGCCGAGGATATGGGTGCGCAGGACGGCCTGATGCTCTCCGTCCGGCACATCCGCGAGTTCCTGCTGCCGCGCATGAAGCGGATCATTGACCTGGCGCACAGCGCGGGCGCATACGTCTTCCACCACAACGACGGCGCGGCGCGCAAGATCCTGCCCGACATGATCGCCCTGGGCATTGACGTGCTGAACCCGATCCAGTGGCGCTGCAAGGGGATGGAACGCGAGGGGCTGAAGGCCGACTTCGGGGACAAGCTGATCTTCCACGGCGCGGTGGACAACCAGTACACGCTCCCGTTCGGGACGGTCGCGGAGGTGCGTCAGGAGGTTCTCGACAACCTGCGCATCCTCGGCGCGGGCGGCGGCTACATCCTGGCCCCCTGCCACAACATCCAGGCGGTCAGCCCGCCGGAGAATATCGTGGCGATGTATGAGACGTGTTA
>CAZYHE010000002.1:1654-34787 GCA_964647225.1 uncultured Anaerolineales bacterium | reverse complement strand
TCTTCGTGAAGATAGACCCTGATGTGCGCGCCGACACGGATACGGGCCGGCAGGTGTGCGCGATATTGGCGCACCGCGGCTGGCGCCCCTCCGCCGAGCAGATCCAATACCGCAACACCGTGGTCAACGACCTCACCCCCGACGAAGATGCATTGCTGGCCGGCATGAAGCCCAAGTGGCGCTACAACATCCGCCTGGCCGAGCGGCGGGGCGTGGCTGTGCGGCCGGGCGCGGTGGCCGATCTGCCAGCGTTCTACGCGATGTATGCCGAGACGGGCGGTCGCGACGGATTCCTGGTGCGTCCGTTCGCGTATTATCGGGCGATCTGGGCGCGCTTTCTGGCGGATGACCTGGGTCATTTGCTCCTGGCCGAGGTCGCGGGCCAGCCGGTCGCCGGGCTCTTCCTCTTTCGCTTCGGACCGACCGCGTGGTATTTCTACGGCGCATCCACCGACCAGAGCCGCGAGCTGATGCCCAACCACGCGCTGCAATGGGCGGCCCTGCGTTGGGCCAAGTCCGCGGGCTGTACGCGCTACGATTGGTGGGGCGCGCCGGACGTGCTGGCGGAGAGCGACCCGATGTGGGGGGTCTACCGTTTCAAGCAAGGTTTTGGCGGGGAATTCACGCCGGGGATCGGCGCGTGGGATTACCCGACCAATCGCGCCGCATACTGGGCCTATACGGTGGCGATGCCAAAAGTGCTGGATTTCATGCGTGGCCGGCATCGTCCGTCTGGAACCGAGTCATTTCTTCGTGGAGGATCGAAAACATGATGCAGGCAGTCCAATGTATCGCGGCCGGTGCGCCGCGTTTCGTCGAAGCGCCGAAGCCTGAGTTGAAGCCGGGCTATGCCCTAGTGAAGACGCGGCTGGTCTCGCTCTGCGGCAGCGATGTCCACATGGTCTATTACGAGCCGCCGGATCGCTACCCCTTCCCGCGCGGCACGTCGGGGCATGAGATGATCGGGGTCGTGGAGGCGGTGGATGCGCCGGGCTGCGGCCTGAAGCCGGGCGATGTCGCGCTGACGATGGCGCCCTACCACACGGCGATGGCCGAGTACTTCCTGGCGCCGGTCGAGCATGTGCTCGTTTTGCCGCCCGGCAAGCCGCACGACCATCTGCTGATGGCCCAGCAGCTCGGCACGGTGATCTTCGCCAGTCAACGGTTGCCGAGCCTCATCAACAAGGATGTCGCGATCATCGGCCTGGGGTCGGCCGGGCTTTTCTTCGCGGCGATGTGCCGCCGGCTGGGCGCGGCGCGGGTCATCGCGCTGGACATCGTGGCGCATCGGGCGGCCGTCGCGCCGCGGTTCGGCGCCACCCACGCGCTCTGCAACGCGACCGATGACGCCGTCCAAGCCGTGGCCGAGATCACCGGGGGACAGATGGCCGATGTCGTGATCGAGGCCGCGGGCGAGGAGAGTTCGATCAATCTGGCCCCGGCCCTGGTCAAGACCTACGGCCACATCCTCTTCTTCGGCATCCCGCGCGCCTATGGCTTCGCCTTCGATTACGAGATGTTCTTCCGCAAGTACTGCACCACCACCTCCATCGCGGGCGCGGGGTTCGAGCCGGGGCTGAAATCCACCCGCGCGGCGCTGGATCTGGTGGCGAGTGGCGCGATTGACGTGTCGCCGCTCCTGACGCACCGGCTGCCATTCGACCGAGTCCAGCAGGGCTATCAGTTGGCGCGCGACCGAAACGATGGCGCGGTCAAGATCGTGATCGAGATGCCGGGGTATCGCTAACGCTCGACCGGGAGCGCCAAATCCGGCTCCACATCGAAATCGAGCGCGGTCGGGCCGTCGCGCAGCAGGCGATAGTGCGCGGCCGCGCCGATCATCGCGGCGTTGTCGGTGCAGAGGAAGAAGGGCGGGATCGAGGCCGGCACGGGCAGGCGCTCGCTCACCGCGGCGCGCAACGCTTTGTTGGCCGCCACCCCGCCGCACACGCAGACGCGGGCCACGCCGAACGCGCGCGCTGCGTCCGCAGTCTTGCTGACGAGCACATCCACGACCGCGGCCTGGAAGCTGGCGGCCAGATCAGCCACCGGCAGCGGCCCCGCGCCCAACTCGCGCACCTGGCGCAGCACGGCGGTCTTCAATCCGCTGAAACTGAAGTTGAAGCGATGCTCCGCGCCGGCCGCCAGTGCGCGAGGGAAGTCGAAGGCCGCCGGGTTGCCCCCTTCCGCCGCCTTCTGGATCGCCGGCCCGCCCGGATAGCCCAGCCCCAGGAGCCGGGCCACCTTGTCGAACGCCTCGCCGGCCGCGTCATCGAGTGTGGCGCCCAGCCGGCGATATTGCCCGTGGCCGGCAATCAAAATGATCTCGGTGTGCCCGCCGGAGACGATCAGCACCAGGAGCGGGAACGCGCGGCCCGCGGCATCCAGCTCCGGGAGGCTCGGCCGGGTGATGGCCGCCGCGCCGATCTTGCCCCCCTCGTCGAGCCAGTTGGAATAGAGATGGCCTTCCAGGTGGTTGACCGCCACGATCGGCAGCCCGCGCGCCCAGGCCGCGGCCTTGGCCGCGTTCACGCCGACCAGCAGCGAGCCGGCCAGCCCCGGCCCGCGCGTCACCGCCAGCGCGGCCAGATCGGTCCAGTCGCTGCCCGCCTCTGCCACCGCGCGTTCGATCACCGGCACGATGTCGAACACGTGCTGCCGCGACGCGATCTCCGGGAAGACGCCGCCATAGGGCCGGTGCAGTTCGATCTGCGAGGCGACGACGTTCGACCGGATGCGATGGCCGTCCTCGATCACCGCCGCGGCGGTCTCGTCGCACGAGGTCTCGATAGCCAGAATCAGCGCCATACTCTCTCTGCCAACCTCCGCCCCCATCTTAGCCGATCTCACCCGCGGAAGCAAACTTCTGCCCCGACTTGCGGTATAATGGCGCGGTCAGATCACAACCCACTGAGGAGCAAAATCCATGAACCAACCTCGGCCGAACCGGCCCAACGTGATCGTCTTCTTCACCGATCAGCAGCGCTGGGACACCACCGGCGTTCACGGCAACCCGCTCGACTTGACCCCGAACTTTGATCGGATGGCGCAGGGGGGAACCCACATCTACAACTCGATCACCTGCCAGCCGGTATGCGCGCCGGCGCGGGCATCGCTGCAAACCGGGCTTTACGCGACCCGAACCACGGTTTTTCGCAACGGCATCCCCTTGCCGGGCGATCAAAAGACCCTGGCCCACTATTTCGGCGCGGCGGGCTATCGGACGGCGTACATCGGCAAGTGGCACCTGGCCGACCGCGACCCCATCCCGGCCGATCAGCAGGGCGGCTATGAATCGTGGTTGGGCGCGAACCTGTTGGAGTTCACCTCCGATGCGTATGACACGGTGATGTACGACGGCGCGGGCACGCGGGTGAAGCTGCCCGGCTACCGCGTGGATGCGCTGACCGATGCGGCCATCCGCTACGTCAACGACCATCAGGCCGAGCCGTTCTTCCTCTTCATCTCCTACCTGGAGCCGCACCATCAGAATCATCTCGATGATTACGTGGCCCCGGACGGCTACCGTGAACGCTACGCGGGCCGCTGGATCCCGCCCGATCTGGCCGCGCTGGGCGGCTCGGCCCACGCACACCTGGGCGGCTACTTCGGCATGGTCAAGCGGCTGGACGAGGCGTTGGGCCGGCTGCTCGACGCACTGAAGAGCCTGGGGTTGGCCGACGACACGATCGTGATGTACACCTCGGATCACGGCTCGCACTTCAAGACGCGCAACGCCGAGTACAAACGCTCGTGCCACGAGGCCGCCGTGCGCACGCCCACCGCCTTCCGAGGCCCCGGTTTCGAGGGGGGCGGGCAGGTGCGCCAGCTCGTCAGCCTGGTGGATCTGCCGCCGACCCTGCTGGATGCCGCGGGGCTGCCCGTGCCGCCGGAGATGGATGGCCGCTCCATCCTGCCGCTGCTGCGCGACCGCAGCGCGAGCTGGCCGGAAGAGGCTTTCATCCAGATCAGCGAGTCACAGGTGGGCCGGGCCATCCGCACGCCGCGCTGGAAGTACAGCGTCTATGCCCCCGACCTGCACGGCTGGCAGGTGGGCGGCGCCGATCATTATGTCGAAGAATACCTGTATGATCTGCAAGCCGACCCCTACGAGCTGAACAATATCATCGGCGTGGACGCGTTCCGCGAGGTGACCGATGCGCTGCGGGCGCGGCTGATCGAGCGCATGGTCGCCGCGGGCGAGGCGGCCCCGACGATCACGCCCGCGCCGCCGCGTCCCAGCGGGCAGCGCGCGCCCGTCCTTCCGCCCTACCCGGCGGCCGGGGCCGGTTCGCACAGCCAGCAGACGCGGTAGTACCTTGCGAGTTGAGTTCTTGCACAGAAAGCAAGAATCGAACCGCGAAGACGCCAAGTTCGCAAAGGCTTTAAATTTCTCCGCTTGGCGTTCTTGGCGTCTTCGCGGTTCTGGTTTGTCCGGGTTAAGAGGGTTACATGGATAAGAGCCTGGCCGATTTTCAGGCCGAGCGGTTGGCCGCCAACGAACGCATCCTCTCCGGCGATGAGCGCGTCATCAAACGCTTCTTCCGATTGGATGGCGAAGCGTATGAAGATGGTGCGCTGCCGGCCAAAACCAAAGAGCTGATGGGGCTGGTCGCCTCGATGGTGCTCCGCTGCGACGACTGCATCACCTACCACGTGATCCAGTGTGCCCGGTGCGGCGTCACTGTGCCGGAATTCGAAGAGGCGTTCGCGGTCGCGCTGGTGGTGGGCGGCTCGATCGTCATCCCGCACCTGCGCCGCGCGTATGCGCGGATGGATGAGGTGCTGGCCGCGACGGAAACGTAGGGACGAGGTCACCTCGTCCCTACACCTTACGCGAAGACCTCCTCCACGACGCGGCCCTCCCACTCGCGCGGCGGGCGGAGCTCCATGACGCGCGCCAACGTCGGCGCGGTGTCGAGGAGGCTCACCGGCCCGGCGATGGGGTGGCCCCGGCGGATGCCCGGCCCGGCGATGACCCAGGGCACGATCATGTCTTCGAGCACCTCCGTGCCGTGGCCGCGGCCGTGCCCGCCGTGATCGGTCGTCAGCAGCACAGTTGCGGGGCCGGGCAGGCTCGCCAGCAAGCGGCCGAGCGCCGCGTCGGTGCGTTCCAGGTGCGCCAGGTAGGGGTCGGACATGAAGTCGCGATCGTGCCCGACCGCATCCAGCCGGCCGAAGTAGACGAAGGCAAAATCGGGCCGGCCCTCCGCCAGGTGGCGGATCGCTTCGTCGGCCACGCGCTCATCGCTGTCGGGGTTCGTGTCCGAGTCGTTGCGGCACAGGCTGAAATCGAGGCTGAGCGGCCGGCTCAGATCGCGCAGCGGCTCCCAGTTGTGGATCGCCGCGGTGCGCAGCCCGGCCTGGTGCGCCACGTCGGTCAGCCCCGGCAGCGGCCGCGCCATCGGCTGATAGGTGTTCGTGGTGATGCCGTGACGCGTCGGTGGGACGCTGTGAAAGATGGACATGTGACACGGGAGCGTGATCGAGGGCATCAGGCTGGTCGCGGCCAGCGTGGACGCCCCCGCCGCGCGCAACGTCGCGATATTCGGGCAGCGGGCGGCCTCCGGCGCGGCGGCGCAGAGACCGTCAATGACGATCAGGACGACGGGTGATGGGGTTGGCATTGGGTTTGACCTCATGGATAGGTGTTGTGTTGCGACACGATGATACCACAAAACCAGCAGCAAGCCGGATACCGGGCCATGCCGGCCGCCTGTTTTCGCGTCCATCTGCGCTCATCTGCGGATCGCTCCCGGCATTCCTGACCTACATCGCTCTGACCCTCCTGCTCTTTGCGCCGCTCCTCCCCAAGCTCGGCGCGGGCCTGCACGACCGCTCGGATACGGCGCTCAACACCTGGATCATCGCCTGGCAGGCGCATATTCTCCCGCGCGCGCCGTGGGCGCTGTTCGACGCGCCGATCTTCCATCCCCTGCCGAACGCGCTGGCCTTCTCCGAGATCCTCTGGCCGATTTCGCCGCTCACCGTGCCGCTGTTGGCCGCTACCGACAACCCGGTGCTTGTCTACAACCTCTTTTTCCTGGCGGCCTTCCCGCTGGCGGGCCTCGGCGCATACCTGCTGGCGCTGCGGATGACGAGCCACCGGCTTCCGGCGTGCCTCGCGGGCCTGATCTATGCCTTCTCGCCCCATCAGTTCGGCCACCTGAGCCAACTCCAACTGCTGAGCATCGCCTGGCTGCCGCTGACGTTGCTCTTCTTGGATCGCTTCTGGACGCGCGGCCGGCCGCGGGATGGCTTCCTCTTTGCCCTGTGCGCAGCCTTCCAGACCCTCTCGGCGTTCTATTATGGCTTTCAGGTCGCGTTGGCGGTGGGGTTGTACGTGGGGGCGCGGGTGGTGAGCAGGAGTCAGGAGTCAGGAGGCAGGGGGCAGGGGGCAGGGGGCAGGAATCAGCCATCGGCCACACATCGTACATCCTACATCGTACATCCTACATCGTACATCCTACATCGTACATCTTACATTGTACATCGTCTCATCGCCATGCTGCCGTGGATCGCGCTGGCCGCCGTGCTGATCGCGCCATTCGCCGCGCCCTACTTGCGCGTGCGGAGCGAGCTGGGGCTGGAGCGTTCGATCGGAGAGACGTTGCGCAACGCGGCCACGCTGGCGGAATGGGTGCGGCCGCCCGTCGCCAACCCGTTCTACCGGGCGCTGCCGGGGGGGGCGTCGGCTGAGGGCGGGCTGTTTCCGGGGGTAGTCGTCCTGGGGTTGGCCGCACTGGGACTGCTGATCCGGCGCAGCCGGCCCCAGACCGGGCTGGGGCGCGGCTTTTGGTTCCTGCTGGTGCTGACCGCGGTCATTCTGTCGCTCGGCCCGCAATTGAAGCTCACCGCGGCGGATCCCGGCGGGCTGGCGCTACCGTTCGGCTGGCTTTATGAGCATGTGCCCGGCATGACCGCCATCCGCGCGCCGGGGCGTTTTGCCAATTCGGCCTTCCTGGCGCTGGCAATGCTGGCGGCGCTGGGCGCGCGCACCGTTGTAACGCAATCTGCTAGATTGCGGCGGGGAGACGGGCAAGCTGGCAGATTGCGTTACATTGTGACGGCCGCCCTGGCGCTGCTGATCCTGGCTGAGTATGCGGGCGGGCTGGGCCGCTTCGCCGTCCAGCCGATGCCGCCCGCCCGGCAGGCGACCGCGCCGCTCTACGCGTGGCTGGCGGAGCAGCCAGCCACGACGATCATCGAGCTGCCGCTGACATCGGAAATGGCGTCGCTGCCGCGGCCCTTGGCGGGCGCTTCGACAGGCTTAGCGAATGTCGGGTTTGCCGAAGCGTCGTCGCTCGCCTGGCCCGACTACAACCTGCTGCGCTACCAATACTTCCAGACCGGCCACTGGCAGCCGACCGCCGACGGTTACAGCGGCTTCGTGCCGCCGCACCATCGCGAGTTGGGGCTGACGCTGGCGCATTTCCCGGACGCGCGCTCGTTGGCGCTGCTGGGAGGGCTGGGGGTCGAGCGGGTGATCGTCCACAGCGCGGTGATGGAGGCGTTTGCGCCGGGGCGGGCGGCCGCGCTGCGAGATGTGTTCGCTACGCGAGGGATGTCCGGCGTCCGTCTCGAACGGGAGTTTGGCCCGGAATGGGTTTATCGGCTGCCGCCGGCGTCACCGAACATCGGCCCCGTGGCCGGCCGTTTTTGGAGTACCGCCGACGGTCAGGCCTTTCTGCTTCTGGCCGCGCCGGGTGGGCGTGAGATCATGATCCCGCCGGGGCTGCCGCTGCGCGTGCGGGGCGCGTGGCAAGCAGCCGGGGGCGCGTCCGGCCAGTCGTTCGAGGTGCGCGTCCGCCTGCCGCTGCTGGTGGACGCGGGGAGCGTGATCCCCCTCGATCTGCCCCGACCGCCGGCCGGCGGCGCGCACGCGCAGCGGCTGCGGTTGGCGGCCGATGATGCGCGGGTGGCCGCGCCGCCCTTCGTGCAGGAGGTGGCGGTAACCGCGGCGATGAATGAGACGGAGTTGTTGGCGATTCAGGCCGCGGCGGGCGAGATTGCTTTGACCCAAACGACGGGTCTCGCCATGATCTTTGCAACTGGAGTGGAAACCGCCGAGCTTGCGGTCGCGGGGGGCCAGACCGTCACCGTCACCCTCCCCTGGCGGCTGCTCGACCGGCCCGCGAGCGACTACAGCATCAGCGCCCGCCTCCTCGACGCGGCCGGGCAGATGGCGGCGCAGGACGACCGGGCGCTCAGCGGCGGCCGCGACCTGGTGCGCGACTGGCAGGGTGCGGCGACCATCACGACTACGCACACGCTGCGCGTGCCCCCGGCGGCGGGCCGGCCCTTCGATGGTGCTCAGGACAAGTACAGGTTCGAGGTTTTCTTCTATCGGCCGGACGACCCAACCGATTATCTCTTCCTGGACGCGACGGGGAACCCGGCCGCGGCGCTTGAGGCATCGTGGCGCATTGGCCCGGCGGGTCAGTGATCGTGGAAGAAGGCCGTCACGCGCCCAGAGGGAGGGCTGCCCATGAATGATCTTGACCCAGCAGGCCGGCTGGCGTGTCGCCTGACCGCCGTCCAGCCGACGCCGTTTTTCCGGCAGACAAATACGGGCCTCCAGCAAGCCGTGGACATCACCCTCTCCTGCGAGCGCGGAGCCGACACGCTGGCGGTGGTTGTGACCTTCGCCGGCCAGCGCATGGAGGTGCGCCTGGATCCGGTCGCCGCGGGCGTCAACCGCCAGCGCGTCTTCATCCCCGCAATCGCCGAAAGCGGCCCCGTGACGTTCAGTCTCCTGGCCGGGGAGACGCTGCTCGACCGGCTGGAACTGGCCTGGCAGCCCACGCGGCGGTGGCAGGTCCACCTGGTGCATGGCTCGCACCACGACCTGGGCTACACCGACCTGCCCAGCAACGTTCTACGCGAGCACGACACCTTTCTGGATGCCGTCCTGGATGGCTGCGACGAGACGGCCGACTGGCCGGAGGAAGCCCGCTTCCGCTATGTGATCGAGCAGGCGTGGTCGGTGCAGCATTACGTCCAACACCGGCCGCCTGAGACCGTCGAGCGGTTGGCGCGCTGGCTGCGCGCGGGGCGCATCGAGCTGACCGCCCTGCTGGGCAACGAGACGAGCGAACTGTGCGGGCACGAGGAGCAGGTGCGGCTGCTCTATCCCGCGTTCGCTCTTGCCCGGCGCTTCGGTGTCCCCATCCGCTCCGCCGAACTGAACGACATCCCCGGTGTCTCCTGGGGGCTGGCGAGCGTGCTGGCCGGCGCCGGCGTGCGCTACTTCGCGGCGGGCATCCCCGACTACTTCGCCTGGGGCATGACCGTACATCCGCACTGGGACGAGCAGGCGATCCTGCCGCGCAAGCTGCCCGGCGCGTTCTGGTGGGAAGGGCCGGACGGGCAGCGGGTGCTCTTCTGGTATGCGGGCGGCACCATCAGCGGGCCGGGGCTGTGGACCTGCGACCAGGCCGAGACCAACCTCGCGCGCTACCTCGCCGGGCTGACCGAGGGCGGCTATCCGCACGACCTGGTTCGGGTGAAGTTCCACGGTGCCAACCGCGACAACGCGCCGCCGGACGTCCGGCTCAGCCGGATCGCCTGCGAATGGAACGACCGCTGGGCCTATCCCCGGCTGATCGTCTCCACCAACACGGCGTTCTTCGAGCAATTCGAGCGGGCCGCCGGCGACCGCCTGCCCGTGCTGCGCGGCGACCTCCCGAACACCGACTACACGGTCGGCGCGATCAGCACGCCCCGCGAGACCGGCGTCAACCGCCTGACCCACGACCTGCTCGGCTCGGCCGAGAAGCTGGCTGCATGCGCCGCTTCGGTTAGCGACTATATCTATCCGGCCGATACGCTGGCCGAAGCCTACGACTGCGCGCTGCTCTACGACGAGCACACCTGGGGCATGGCCCAACCGATCGGGCCGGCCCAGGATGCGTGCTGGAGCCAGAAGGGCGAGCTTGCCTATCGCGGCGCGGCCCTGGCGCACGATGTCCTCACCAAGAGCGCCCACCGCATCGCCGACCAGGTCCGGCTGCCAGATGACGGCTATCACCTGGTCGTCTTCAACCCGCTGAACTGGCCGCGCGACGCCATCGTACGGGCGCGCGCCAGCGCGGCCGAGCCGGCCAGCCGGCCGTTCTACTGGCGGCCGGGCAGCCAGCCCGGCGCGCCCGCGCAGCGCGTGTCCAGCTCGATCCTCGGCCGGCCGTGGGTCAGCCTGCCGGCCGAGCTGTTGGAGCGTCCCTCCCTTCGGCGGTGCTCAGGACAAGTCGAACTGGTAGACGTGGCGACCGGCGCGGTCGTCCCGTGCCAGGTCAACATCCTGGACGACCCGCTGGCTGCGCAACCCTGGGCCGCGCAGCACTACGCGCTCGGCCACACCGACGCCCACAGCCATCCCGCGCTCAACTACCAGCGGAGCCATCTGTGCGAGCTTGTTTTCCTGGCCCATGACCTCCCACCGCTCGGCTATCGCGCCTACCGCCTCCGGCCCTTCGACACTGCTCAGGACAAGCCCTGCGACGGCGCTCAGGGCAAGCCCTGCGACACTGCTCAGGACAAGCCCTTCGGCGGTGCTCAGGACAAGCCCTGCGACCGCTGGCCCGAGTTCGCGAGCAGCCTGCGGATCGGCGAGGATTGGCTGGAGAACCGCTTCTACCGGGTCGCGCTCGATCCGGCCACCGGTGCGATCCGCAGCATTTTCGACAAGGAGCTTGGCCGGGAGTGGGTGGACGCCCACGCGCCGCACCCGTTCAACCAACTGGTGGTCCGCGATCCGCGCACGGGCGTTGAGCCACCAGGGGCCAGGGGTCAGGATGCAGGAGTCAGGGGGCAGGAGTCAAGCATCAGAGGCGATCCCCTCACTGGCGCCGTCGCTCTGCGCCGCGGCAGCGCGGGGCCGGTGGCGGCGAGCCTAATCGTGCGCAGCAGCGCGCACGGCTGCCCGCAGATCACCCAGGAGATCACGCTCTTCGAGGGGGTGAAGCGGATCGAGCTGGCGACGCGCATCCTGCGCGATGCCACGCCGCTGCTCGAACTGCACCTGGCCTTCCCCTTCGCCCTTGACGATCCCCATTTCGCCTACGAGGCCAGCAACGCGGTGATCGAGCCGATCCGCGACCAGTTGCCGGGCACCAACACCGACGCCTACGCCGTCCAGCACTGGGTGAGCATGCACGACCGGGCCGGCGGGGTCGCGTGGAGCAGCCTCGAAGCGCCCATCGTTGAACTGGGCGGCCTGTGGCCCGGCTACGTCTCGCAAGCCCACCACGGCGTCACCCCGCCCGGCTATGGGCACGCGTTCCTGCGCGCCCCCGAGGAACTGCGGCACGGGCACATCTACTCCTATGTGATGAACAACAACTTCCGCACCAACTTCCAGCCCGTGCAGGCGACCGATGCGCTCTTCCGCTACGCGATCACCACGCACGACGGCCAGCACGAGCGCGCCCGGTCGCGCGCCCTCGGCTGGGAGGCGGCCGTCTGCCCCGTGACCGCCTACGTGATCGGCCCACAGGACGGCCCGCTGCCGGCATCCGATACATTTTGCGGCGTGGACGCGCCCGGCGTCGTGCTGCTCACGTTGAAGGCCGCGGAGGATGGGGACGGCCTCATCCTGCGTCTGGCCGAGACCGCGGGCGAGGATCTGCGGGCGATCGTGCGCCTGCCATACTTCGACATCGGCGAGGCGTGGCAGACTAACCTGGTGGAAGAAGACCAGGCGCGGCTGCCTTGCACGCCACACACCTTCGAGGCGTCCCTCGCGGCCCACGGGCTGACGACGGTGCGCTGTCGCGGGGCGCGGCGGTTTCCTGCTACCGGTCTGCTGGCGACCTGCGGAAGCCCAAGTGCGTAGGCCCCGCTGTTTGACAATGCGGGCGGAGAATGATATACGGGGAGCGACTTCCCCCATTGCATCTGTGTTCCTACAATTGATGAAGTGGAGCCAACCATGCCCACCGAAGCTACCCAACGTACCCTGACCGCAGAAGCCGCGCGTCTGCGCGATGCCACCCTCGCGTACGTCGAGCGGATGCGCGCCCCAGGGGAACCCTACGGCCGCTACCTCTACGCAGAAGGCATGGCGGAGCCGGTGCTCTATGCCTCGGCCTATGCCGCGATGACGCGCCACCTGTTCGGCGAGCTGGACGGGCTGGGCGACCGCGATCGGCGCGCGTGGATCGCCTATCTCCAGGCGCACCAGGATGACGACGGCCTGTTCCGTGATCCGGCCATCTACGGCGAGGGGTGGTACAAGGATGACCCGGAATGGTGCGGCCGGCGGCACCTGTCGTGTCACGTGGTCACGGCCCTCACCTGCCTGGGCGCGACAGCCGAGAAGCCGCAGACCTGGCTCGACCCCTTCATCGCGCCCGGCGGGGTCGAGGAGTGGCTGGCGCAGCGCGCCTGGCGGGACGCGCCCGCCTTCGCCGGGAACGAGGTGATGAACGTCGGCACGCTGTTGCAATACGCGCGCGACTTCCAGGGACACCCTCAGGCCGGGGATGCCATGCGCCGGCTGTTGGCCTGGCTGGCAAGCCATCACCTGGACGCGGCCGCGGGGGTGTGGGGCTACAAGGATCTGGCCGCCCCGCTCAATTTGTCCGACGAGGTGCAGGCGGCCTATCACTTCTGGCCGCTCTTTTTCTATGACCACGTGCCGGTGCCCTACCCCGAACGGGCGATTGACACCGTGCTGCGCACGCAGAATCCGCGCGGGGGCTTCGGTTGGGATGTCCACAACCGCCGCGACCCGTGGAATTCGAGCGCATGCGAGGACATTGACTCCATTGACCCGCTGGCGCGGCTCTCCACGGTGACGCCGCACCGCGGGGACGAAATCCGGGCCGCGCTGTGCCGGGCGCTGCCGTGGGTGCTGTCCAATCAGAACCCCGACGGCGGCTTCGTCTTCATGCGCGGGCAGCCCTTCGCCTACGGCCACCCGCTCATGGCTTCCGGCCCGGATGTCTCGGCGATGTTCCCCACCTGGTTCCGCACGCTCTGCCTGGCGATCCTGGCCCAGGCGTGGCCCGATTCGCCGGTCGGCGAGGTGGCGTGGCAATTCTGCGAATGCCCCGGCATGCAATTCTGGCGGGGCCGATCTGGAGATACCCCATGCGAAAAATCATCGAACTGAACGGTTTCTGGCGCTTCCTGCCGGAGTTGGAGCCGCAATACCATCCCGGCGCGGAGTACGCACAGCCCGGCTGGGACCGGCGGCACTGGGAGGTCGTGCCCGTGCCCGGCTGCTGGAACCTGTACGCCGAACGCTATCGCATCTACGAAGGCGTCGCCTGGTTCGCCCGCTCGTTCTCTCTGGGGGAGTGGTCGCCGGAGGCGGTCGGCGTGCTGCGCTTCGGCGCGATCAACTACGCGGCCGAAGTCTTCGTCAATGGCCAACTGGCCGGCGAACACGCGGGCGGCTACACCGAGTTCACGCTCGATGTCAGCCACCTGCTGCACGCGGGCGAGAACACGCTGGCGGTGCGCGTCGATAACCGCCGCCACCGCATCCTGCTGCCGGCCTGCCCGGGCCGGTGCACCTACGGCGGCATCCACCGCGATGTGACGCTCGAAGTGGCGTGCGGCGGCCGGCTGGATTGGGTGGGGGTGGATGGCGTGCCGTCCGGCCCCGGCGCCGAGGGCCAGGTCCGGCTGCGCGTGACGGCGCGTGACGACCGGCCGCTGCGCGCTGCGCTCCTCCTGCGTGACCCGGCCGGGCAGGAGGTCTGGCGTGACGAGACGATGATCGGGGGCGGCAGCGTGCGCGAGTTGGCCTGCCCCTGGCGATTGCCCGCCGCGCAGCCGTGGAGTCCGGCGTCCCCCGCGCTCTACACGCTGGAGACCAGCCTGCTCGACCCCGCCGGCGCGGTGTTGGATCGGGTGACGACCGCCTTCGGCATCCGCCGGGTGCGCACCGAGGGCGCGACGATCCTGGTCAACGACGAGCCGATCTGGCTGAAGGGCATCTGCTACCTGGAGGATCATCCGGCGGTCGGCATCACCTACGACGAGCGGATCGCGCGCGCCGACCTGGACGACATGGCGGAACTGGGGGTCAATGCCATCCGCTGCCACGTGCCCCTCCACGAGCGGATGCTGGCCGAGTGCGACCGCCGCGGGTTGCTGGTGTGGTCGGAGGTGCCCATCTACTGCCTGGACCCACACGAAGCGTCCGGCAGCGCATTCAGCCAGCCGGCTTACCGCGACCTGGCCGCGGCCATGCTGCGGGAGATGGTGCAGACGGCGTACAACCATCCGAGCATCATCCTTTGGAGCCTGGGCAACGAGTGCAAGGTCGCGCACCCGGAAGCGCCCGCCTTCTTCGCGGGCCTGGCCGAGACGATCCGCGGCCTCGACACCACGCGCCTGCTGAGCTACGCTTCGCTGTACGGTACGATGGGCCAGGTGGGCGAGTTGCCCGATGTCATCGGCGTCAACGAGTATTGGGGCTGGTACGACCGGGTGAACGCGGCGCCGGGCAAGGATCGGCCCCTGCTGCGGGAGATCGGCGAGGGTGCCGACGGCGCGCGCACGGTCGAGGTCGCCGCGCTGGATCTCTCCCGGCTCGAACAGGAACTGGCCGCCAAGTCGCAAACCTACCGCCAGCCGCTCCTCCTGACCGAGTTCGGCGCGGATGCCGTGCCCGGCTACCGTGCGGCCGACCGCGCGCTCTGGTCGGAGGACTACCAGACCTACTTCTTGCAGCGGACCTATGAGGTGCTCCGCTCGGCGCCCAACGTCTGCGGCGCGTTCCCGTTCCTCTACCAGGACTACCCCGACCCGTCGAAGCATGTCACCAGCTATTGGGCGGGGCTGAACCTGAAGGGGATCGTGGGGTACAACCGGGAACGCAAGCAAGCCTACGCCGCGCTGAGAGAGATCTACCGGGGAATGGAGTGAGCCATGCAATACTTCAAACCCGCAGGCGACTTCTTCGTGGGCGATTGCATGCCCTTCTACCATGAGGGCGTCTTTCACCTATACTACCTGCTGGACGAAGGCCATCACCAGGGCAAGGGCGGGCTGGGCGGTCATCAGTGGGCGCACGCGTCGACGCGCGATCTGGTGCATTGGGAGCATCATCCGCTGGCGCTGGCAATAGAACACGAGTGGGAAGCCTCCATCTGCACCGGATCGGTCTTCTTCCATGATGGTGTGTTCTATGCCTTCTACGCCACACGGTTGCCCGACCGTACCGAACACCTGAGCGTGGCGACCAGCACTGACGGCATCCGCTTCACCAAAGCGTCCCCGAATCCGTTCGCGTCGCCGGAGCCACCCTACCGCAAAGGCCCTTACCGCGATCCGTGCGTATTCCGGGATCCCCAGACCGGTCGCTTCCACATGTTGGTGACCGCGGAGCTGGCGGACTACCCGCTGGCAGGCCGTGGGGGCTGCCTGGCTCACCTGACCTCCGCCGACCTGCGCGACTGGCGGCACGAAGGGCCGTTCTTGGTGCCGGGCAACATTGGCCATCAGCCGGAGTGCGCCGACTACTTCGAATGGCGCGGCTTCTACTATCTGATCTTTAGCCACCTGGGGGTCGCGCGCTACCGCTTCTCGCGCGGGCCGTTCGGGCCGTGGCTGCGCCCCAATCAGGACATCTTCGATGGGCCGAAGGCGGCCGTGCTCAAGACCGCGGCCTTCACCGGAGACCGGCGCCTGGGGGTCGCGTTCCTCACTAGCGAGCCACCCCACGCCTACGCCGGTAACGCCGTGTTCCGGGAGATCGTGCAGCACGGGGACGGCAGCTTGGGCACGAAGTTCCCGGCCGAGATGACTCTCACGGGCGGCGAGACCGTGCCGTTGCGGGTGACGCCCCTCACGGAGGGCCTGACTTGGGATGACGGCCGCCTCGATGTTAGCGCACAGGCGGGAATGGCCGTCGCTGCACTTGAGGGCTTGCCGCACGACCTGCGCCTGACCGTCCAAGTGCGGCCCGAGCCAGGCACTGGCAACTTCGAGCTGGGTTTCCGAGGCTCCGGCTCGTATCAGGACGGCCTGGTTCTGCGCTTCGAGCCGGCCCGTGGCAGGGTCGGGTGGCTGCGTCCTGGCAGCGCCGGCGTCTCGGCGTTCCGCCAGGGGGACGCCCAAGAGCAGGAGCGCGCGGCCATCTACGAGGTCGAGGGGCTGGACCGGCCCTTCGAACTGGCGGTGATCGCCCGGGGCGACATCATTGACGTGTGCGTAGATCGGCGGCGGACCCTCGTCAATCGCGTGCCCGACGTGCGCGGCGACCGGCTCTTCATCGGCTGCCAGGATGGCCGGGTCACGTTCGATGCTATCGAGATCAGGTCGTAGGAGCCGCTCATGTCCCAACCCATCCGTCTCGGCCTGATCGCCGTTGCCAGCCCGCTGGAAGTGGGCGCGGGGGACGCGCCGGCGCTGCTGGCGCGCCTGGAAGTGGCGTTCCGCGCCCCAGGCTCGCCGCCGATCGAGATCGCCGGCTGCATGGTTGTGACCACCCCGGACGCGGCCGTGGCCGCGGGCCGCGCGTTCTACGACCAGCGCGTTGACGCCGTGATCGCCATCGCCGCGTCCTGGTTCGAGGATTACCTGGTGCTCGATCTGCTGGAAGAGTGCCCCGTCCCAGTCGTCGCCTGGGCGCGTCCCGGCATGGAGACCGGCGCGCTGTGCGGGATGCAGCAGTTGTGTTTCATGCTCAAGCAGCTTGGCCGGCCCTACGTTTTCCTGTTCGATGAACCGCGCCCTGAGCTTGTCGAAGGGCTGGTTGACGCTTCGACAGGCTCAGCGACCGGGTTGCGGCGGGCGCGGGAGTTCGCCGCCGCGGCGAGCCTGGCGCGCCAACTCCGGCGGGCGCGCATCGGCCACCTGGGCCATCGCGTCGAGGGGATGACCGAGACCACCGTCCACGAGCTGGCGCTCAAACGCACCTTCGGGCCGCGCGTGGTCGGGCTGGACACGAAAGTCTTCCTGGAGCGGGCCGCGCAGGTGGACGTGCTCCCGCTGGCGTCCGATTGGCAGGCGCTCGGCGGGCAGGTCGGCCGGGTGACGGCGACGGCGGATGCCGGCATCGCGTCGCTGCAGGTGGCCCATGCCCTGCG
This sequence comes from uncultured Anaerolineales bacterium, assembly GCA_964647225.1. Lineage (GTDB taxonomy): Bacteria > Chloroflexota > Anaerolineae > CG2-30-64-16 > CG2-30-64-16 > CAZYHE01. The sequence goes on along the minus strand of CAZYHE010000002.1, from coordinate 17,742 downwards.
CGCCACGGTCGCGGAACTGGGCCTTTCGGCGGTGTCCATCGGCTGTTACCCGCACCTGATGGGCGAGGTCTGCCTGGCCGCGTCGCTGTTGGGGGAGGCGGGGATCCCGGTGGCGTGCGAAGGGGACATCAACGCGGCGCTCGGCATGTTGCTGCTGACAAGGCTGACCGGCCAGCCGGTGCACAACACCGACCTCCTGGATCCGATCCCGGCCGAGAACGCCATCGTCTTCTCGCATTGCGGCTCCGGCGGCTTCTCCCTGGCCGCAAACCCGGCAGAGATCACATTGGGGCCGGTGCGCTTGATGGATCGCGGCCTGTGCTGCCTCTTCCCCGCCCGCCCCGGCCCGGTGACGCTGCTCAACATCGTGCCGGGTCTGAACGGCTATCGCATGGCCGCCCTGCACGGCGAGGCCATCGCCACCGAGATGGTCTTTCCTGGCAATCCGCTGCGCGTGCGGTTCCGGGAAGACTACCGGGCGATCTTCGGCTGGATCGCCCGCGAGGGGTTGGGCCACCATTGGATGGCGGCATACGGCGACCTGCGGCAGCCGCTGGCTGATTTGGCGGGGATGGTCGGTTGTTAATGCATCGGTTTGGGCGATTGAAATCGCATCTGATGGGCGCTGCGGCGCCGGGCGTCCATCTGCATGGACGCCCAATTCGGTCGGCGCAGGCCGACCTCGTGGCGGAACGCCCCTTCGCCCCGAATTCATTCGGAGGTCCCATGAATTCACGAGAATGCCTCCTGACCGCCATCCGCGGCGGGCGGCCCGACCACGTCCCGCTCACCTGCTGGTGTTTCGGCTTCGCGCCGCCCGCACACCTGACGTGGACGCGCGATGGCCGGGCCGTGACCCATTGGTTCACCGGTCGCCTGGAACACATCCACACCCTCCCAGAGCCGTGGCGCCTGCCCGAAGATGATTTCGAGCGGGTGCGCGCCTGGCGCCGACTGGGCGTGGACGACGTGATCGAGGTCTCGCCGCCGTGGAGCGTCCACCCGGACGTCCGCGTGCGAGATTGGCAGGAACCGCCAACCCCCGGCCAGCCTTACGCCTTGCTCGGTCGGGAATACGACACGCCGGCCGGCCCGCTGCGCCACATCGTGCGCCGCACCGCCGAGGAGACGCCGCCCGGCTGGGTGGTGCAGCCCGACCACGTCCCGCTGATCGAGGACTTCAACATCCCGCGCGGGGTGCGGCATGCGGTGGTCGGGCCGGATGACCTGCCGAAGCTGCGCTACCTGCTGTGCGACCCGACTGCCGAGCAACTGTCCGCCTACCGTGCGCGCATGGCCGCCGTGCGCCGCTTCGCCGACGCCGAGGGGGTGCCCGTGGCGGGCTGGAGCGCGTTCGGCATGGATCTGGTCGTGTGGCTGATGGGGGTCGAGGCGGCTGTGCTGGCCGCGAAACAAGCGCCTGCCTTCTTCGGTGAGCTGATGGGAATCGTCTCGGCGTTCGACCGGCGCCGCACGGAGCTGATGCTCGATGTGGGCGGTGTGGATGTGGTCATGCAGCGCGGTTGGTACAGCTCAACCGACTTCTGGTCGCCGCGGCTCTTCGAGCGCTTCCTGTTGCCGCCGTTGGCCGGCCTCGTGCGGATGGCGCATCAGGCCGGCGCCCGGTTCGGGTACACCATGACGACCGGCGTCCTGGCGATGGCCGACCACCTGCTGGCGGCCGGCGTGGACGTGCTCTACTACGCCGACCCGGTGCAGGACAAGGCCGATCTTGCCGCGGTCAAAGCGAAACTCGGCGGGCGGATGGCCCTCGCGGGCGGGATCAACAGCGGCGTCACGCTGGCGAGCGGATCGGCAGATGAAATCCGGGCGGCGGTGCGCCACGCGCTGACGACACTCGGGCCTGCCGGCTTCATCCTTGCGCCCGTGGACGCGCTCTTCCCGGACACGCCGTGGTCGAGCGTCGAAGCCATGATCTCGGCCTGGAAGGAGATGCGATGAACGTCGAACGTTTCGGTGAGCTTTTTCCCATCGGCTCGCACCTGTGCCGCGAGCCAATGCCGCCCATGTCCGAACTCAAGCGGGACATGGAAAACCTCAAGCGCCACGGCTTCAACCTGATCAAGCTCCAGGAGCACTGGGCCATTGACGAGCCGGTGGAAGGACGCTACGACTTCTCGCGCTATGAGGAACTCATCGAGCACGCCGCCCGGCTCGACCTGGGCATCTACCTGGGGCTGACGTGCGAGCAGGCGCCCCCCTGGCTGTGGCGCAAGCATCCCGGCTGCCGGATGGTCGGCCGCAACGGCCTGCCCATCGCCTACGAGGCGCAGACCACCCTCCCGGCCGACGGCAAGCCCGGCCCCTGCTTCGACGATCCGGGCGCGCTGGCGGACCAACTGCGCTTCATCCGGGAACTGGTGCGGACGTTGGGCCGCTTCGAGAACATCGTTTGCTGGAACACCTGGCAGGAGATCGGCTACTGGGCCGAGCGGTTCGCCGGCCAGCCCGTCTGCTATTGCGCGAACACGCTCGCCGCGTTCCGGGCGTGGCTGCGGGCGCGCTACGGCGACCTGGAGGGGCTGAACCGGGCCTGGAACACCCGCTATGGCGACTGGGAGTCGGTGACGCCCGACCGGCTGGCGATGGTGCGCTACCCGCAGCCGGGGAACATTGACTGGCACTACTTCATGGACAACGTCCAGATCGCCAATGTGCTGCGCGCCCGCGCCGGAGCCATCCGGGAGGCGGACCCGCTCGGCCGGCCGGTCTTTGCGCACAAGGGCGCGCCCATCATTGGCGCGGGGCAGGACTGGACCTATGCCCGCTGCCAGGATTTCCTCGGCTCATCGTGCTACCCCGCGTGGAACTCGCTCCAGCCCTGGGACGACGGCCGCCCTGCGGCTGGCGAACCGCTGCCGCGCCACGCGTGCCTCCTGGCCGAGTTGGCCGACGGTGTGGCGCTGCGCTTCGACTATATCCGCTCGTGCAACCGCCGCGCCGCCCTGAGCAGCACCCTGAGCTTATCGAAGGGCACGTCGAAGGGGGGAAACCCGGTCTGGGCGGCCGAATTCCAGGGCGGGCCGGTGAGCACCGGCTTCCACAAGGGCCGCGTGCCCGATCCCGCCGACATGCGCCGGTGGATGCTGACCGCGGTCGGCGCGGGGATCACCGCGCTTTCGTTCTGGGTGACGCGCGCCGAGATCCACGTGGCCGAGGCGAACGGCTTCAGCCTGCTGGACAGCGCGGGCGACAGCGCCCCGCGCTATGCGGAGGCCGCTCGGATCGGGAACGCGCTGAACCAATATCCCGACCTGTTCGGCCAACCCACGCGGCCCTGGGCGCAGGTCGCGATCCTGGTTGATGAGTGGAACTACCAGCTCACCCAACTGATGGCGCAGGGCCACGAGCACCTGGCCTACAGCGTGCGCGGGTGGTATCGGCTGCTGTGGGAGCTGAATATCCCGGTTGATTTCGTCGAAGCCTCCCAACTGGACGAAGCGCACGTCGGCGACTACCGGGCATTGATCCTGCCCTTCCCACTGAGCCTGTCCGAGGAGGTAGCGCGTGAGTTGGCGCGCTACGTCGAGGCCGGCGGCAACCTGATTAGCGAGGCCGCGCCGGGCCGCATTGACGAGCACGGCTTCTGCCGCCGGGGCGAGTTGTCGCCAACCCTGGCCGACCTGTTCGGGGTCACGCAGCGCAGCTTTACGATGGTGCGCGAGCCGGGCAGCCTGCCGCGCTGGTCGCCGCCGGAGCGTACCTGGGGCGAATACGTGGATGCGATCATGCTGGAGGGCGCGGGGCCGCTGGCCGGACACCGGATACGGGCGAATGTTTACCTCCAGACTTTCGATCCTTCGCCGAGCGCAGGCCCTTCGACAGGCTCAGGGCGCGGAGGGGACGGCTGTGAGCCGCTGCTGCGCCATGGCGATGCCGTCGTGGCGTCCACGACTGCCGGCACAGTTCGGTGGGCGGGCAAGGGCCGGGCCTGGCTCCTGGGCACCTACGTCGGGCACAACGGCACGGCGTACCGGGATGCAGAAACGCGGGCGGCGGTGCGGGTGCTGCTGGCTGAGTGCGGTGTGCTGCCGGAACACACCGGTCGGCTGCTCCTACGCAAGCGGATCGCTGGAGACCGGGAAGCCTGGCTCTTCACGAACCCCACGCCGGAGAAGATCAGCGAGTCGGTGGATGTGGCGGGCTATCGGGAGGTCCGGGGCCTGCTTGGCGAGCCGTTCGAGCGGCGTGGGGATCAGGTCGTGCTCACGGTCAAGAGCCTGGATGTGGCCGCGCTGGTGGTGGAACGATGAGCGGTGATTCCTTCGACTGCGCTCAGGACGGGTCATTCGAGAAGCTCTTTCCGGCCGATCGCCTCTCGAAACGCGCGCGCGTCGAGCGGACGCTGGCAAACCAGCCGGTGGATCGCGCCGTGCTCCACGAGCAGTTGAGCTACAATCCCGGCGTCATCGCCCGCTACACCGGCAAGAGGATCCGCGACTTCGACTACAGCTACGCGGACATCTGCGCGACCATCCGCCGGACGCTGGATGCCTGCTTCCCGCCCGTCGCGCCGTTGGGCGTCCGCCAGATCGTGGACGCCGACGGCTTCCTGATCCAGCAGGACAACTGGCACTCGATGATCGTCCGCCGGCCGTTCGCTGACCTGGCGGGTGCGCGTGACTTCCTGTTGCGCAAGACCGAACGGATGCGGCGGTTGGGCCGTCGCGGCGGCTACGGCTACCCGCCGGGCATCGTCCCGGTTGCGCGCGAGGCACAGGCGAGCTTCGACGCCGATCAGGAGCGCGAGAACTACCGGCGCTACATGACCGGCCTGCAGAAGCTGATCGGCGAGACGGTCATCGTGGACTTCTCGATCCAGACTGGGTTCTGTGAGTGCTGGTATCGGCTGGGGCTGGACACCTTCATCTATCTGTATGACGCCTGGCCGGAAGTCATCTCCGGCTACATCGGCGCTTACACCGACTGCGAGCTTGCCCGGCTGCACGCCATCGCCGACCCGGCGCTCACGCCCGTGGTGCTGATCGCGGAGGATTTTGCGTCGAAGGGCGGGCCGATCTTCAGCCCGGCATTCCTGCGCCGCGAGCTGTTCCCGCACGTGCGCCGCCTGACCGCGGCCTGGCACGACTACGGGCTGAAGGTGCTTTACCACAGCGATGGGAACTGGCAGCAGGTGATCCCCGACCTGGTCGCTTGCGGGGTGGACGGCTTCTATTGCCTGGAGCCGGCGCTGGGGATGGACATCGTCGCGCTGCGCCGGGCGTGGCCTCAGCACACCTGGGCCGGCGGGGTGGACGGCGTGGATCTGATGGAGCGCGGCACGCCCGAACAGGTGCGCCACGAGGTCCACCGCATCATCCGGGAGCCGGACGCCCTCCAGCGCGGCGGCATCTTCATAGACACGTCCAGCGAGATCAACCCGCCGATCCCGCCCGAGAACTTCGCGGCGATGGTGGAAGCCGTGGATGAAATACGCAGCTCTGAATAGGAGGTCGTCGCACATGGGAGTCGTTTTCAATGCCCCGCCCACCGGGCCGTTGCCCAAGGACGTTCTGCACCCCAAGTCCATGAACGTGACCGATGCATACGGCATCGTCAAGCTGCCGGGGCTGGGGCGCTATGCTTTCAACTACCAGGCCCAACTGGCGGTCACCCGATCCGGCGCCTGGCTCTGCGTCTGGACACAAGGCTCGCACGAAGCGGAGCGCGATCAGCGGGTGGTCATCGCGCGCAGCAGCGACTGGGGTCATACCTGGAGCGGGGAGATCGCGATCGAAGAGGCTGCCGGCGCCTACTGCGTGCCGGCCTGGATCAGCATCTTCGTCGTGCCGAACACCGGCCGCGTCTACACCTTTTACGGCTACAACATCCACGGCGTGCCGTTGCGTGATGCCGGCGACCTGTTCTTCCGCTACTCGGATGACGACGGCTACACCTGGTCGGAGCGCTACCAGCTGCGGGTGCCGCGCACCGCGGTGGACGATCCCGGAGGCGACATCCACCTCTGGATCTTCGGCCAGCCGCGGCTGCTGCCCACCGGGCAGGTGATCTTCACCTTCAACAAGATCCGGCGGTCTACGCTGTTCCCGCCCGGCTGGTGTCTGGACGCAGAGGGCCGCTGGCTCCGCCCGGTGGACGCGCCCGCCAACGCGCCCGAGCCGATCCAGGGCGGCAGCCCCAACGCCTGGGAGACGGAAGCGTGGCTCGTGGAGTGCGAGAACCTCCTGACCGAGACCGATCCTGCCCACCTGCGTTTTCGCTGCTTGCCGGAAGGGGATACCGGACTCTGGGTGCCCTATCCAGAGACCGCGCGGCACTTCGGCCAGGAAGCGACCGTGGTTGGCCTGTCGGGCGGACGTCTGCTGTGTGTCTTCCGCACCCGGCAGGGCCATCCCTATTTCAGCGTCAGCGCGGATCGCGGCCGGACCTGGGCCGCGCCGGAGGTGCTGCGCTATTGCCCAGGCGGTGAGCCACTGTCGCAGCCCTGCGCACCGTGCCCCATCCACAAGACGGCCGATGGCCGCTTCGTGTTGTTGTTCCATAACGTCGTGCCCCAGGGCTCGGGCTGGTATCCGCGCGATCCGCTGTGGGTGGCGGTGGGTCGGGAGGCGCCGGGCGTGTCGGAGAATGCCGGGCTTTATTTCGCCGCGCCCAAGGTGATCCTGTACAACGACCGTGTGCCGGGCGGCCCGTTCCGGGATACCGAGATCTGCTATCCGCAGTTCTACGAGATCGCGGGGGAGTCATATGTGGTGTATGCCAACAAAACCTCGGAAATCCGCATCAACAAGATCCCCCCGGAGTTGCTCGACGATCATGGGCTGCCTAGGTGAACGCGAGCCTTCTGGGATGAGTTGACAAGGAGGAGCGTGCGATGAGGATCACCTCGCTAACAATTCGTTCTCACACAACTTCAGGTTGATGCCGTGGAGGATCGGCCTGTTTTCTAACGTCACGTGGACGCCGTTCAGATCGGTGACCGTCGCGCCACCGGCTCACCAGATAGCCGCCGATCAGCACGATGAGAGGATACAAGGCGCGCAAGCCGAACGCGCCGAAGACCACGACCAGGACAGCGGTCGCCAGCCAACCGAAGATCCTGCCCGGTCGGCTGTGCGCCCGCCGCGCATAAGCCAGCGCGGCCAGCACGTAGGCCAGAAAGAAGCTGGCACCGGCCAGCTCAAAGAGCGTCGCGTGCGAGATCAGCCCCGCCAGGTAGGCGCCCGCGATGAGAGCAAACAGCGCCGCGATCGCCACGATGGCGACTGCCGGCGTCCCCGCCGCGCCACGCAAGGCGCTCAACCCCTGGGGCAGCAGCCCAGCGCGTGCCGAGGCAAAGGTCAGGCGGGAGAAGGCCAGAACGACGCCGACCAAATTCGCCCCCACGATCAGATAGCCGAGCACCGAGACCGGCCGGCTGCTCGCCGCGCCCGCCGCGGTGTCCACCAGCGCGACGATGGGCGTGGCAGCCGCGGCCGCGTCATGGGCCGGCAAGACGACCTGCACCGCCACCGCCACCAGGGTGTACAGCAGCACCACAATCCCGAAGCTGGCGGCGATCATCCGCGGGAAATCGCGCGCCGGGTCGGCGAACTCCTCGCTGGTGAAAGACATCAGCTCCCACCCCACGAACGCGAAGAAGACCAGCGGCACGGCTGGCACGCCGGCGGCCCATAGCGCAGGCGGCGCGATTCCCACGCCCGCCCGACCGCCAAACAGCAGTGCCAGGATGGCTGCGCCGGCCAGTAACAGGACGAGACCGGCCGCCAGCCACTGCTGCACCTTGCCCGTGATCCGCACGCCCAGGAGATTGATGCCTGTGGCCGCGAGCAAGAGGATCGCCGCGCCCACCGACACCCACCGCGCGTCTGTGCCGATCATAGCGGCGAAGTATTGTCCGCCCGCGATGATGATCGCCGCGCCGCCGGGCAGCGTCCCCAGGATCAGGATCTCGGTCGCCGCGCCCAGACGCCAGCCGAAAGCTGCGCGCACATACGCCGCGATGCCGCCGGCGTCCGGCAGCTCGGCGCCCAGCCGCGCCAGGATCACCAGGATGGGGACCGCCGCCAGTGCGCTGATCAACCAAGCGTAGATGGCGGCGCCGCCGCTGCGCGCGTAGGCCAAGCCGGGGAGCACGAGCAGGCCGCTGCCCACAACCATGGTGATCGCCAGGCCGACCGCTGGTGCCAATCCGAGGGTCTTCGTTAGTCTGTGTGGGTTCGCCATCAGCATCCTGTTCCGTGAGAGATAGATCGCAATATTCTACAAGACAGCCCGGCGCGTGTCTTGTAGAATATTGCGGTGCTGTGATAAGATCGCCTCGTTCTGTCGTGATGACGAAGTGGGGTTTCAGAGAGATTCGTGTATGTCTGCTGAGATAGCGCATCGCCCTGTCGTAGTGATCGCCTGTCGCGTATTCGAGAGCAGCCTCTGCAAGTGGCTCGGCGCGACGCCGGTCACTTTTCTGGATCAAGGACTGCATGACACACCCAAGAAGATCACCCGGGCGCTTCAGGCAGCCCTTGAGGCGTTGCCTGAACCATCGCTGGTCCTGATCGGCTACGGCCTGTGTGGGAACGGCTTGCACGGCCTGCAAAGCGGCCGTCACACCCTCATCATCCCGCGCGCCGACGATTGCATCGCACTCTACCTTGGCTCTCAGGCCGCGCGACGCGCCCAACTGGAGGCCGATCCCGGTATCTACTTCCTGACCACCGGCTGGCTGGAAGGCGCCAACAACCCCATGAGCAACTATGCCAGGCACCTCGCGGCCTACGGCGAAGAGCAGGCGAACTGGCTTTTGCAGACGATATATGGCCACTACAGCCGGCTCGTCTTCATCGCGGGCGACCAGGAAGAGCTTGAGACGTACCGGTCGCGCGCCCAGACTATCGCGCACTTCATGCGGGGACATCTGGGTTGGACCTACGAGGAAAGGTTGGGATCGGAAGCCTACTTGCCGCGTCTTCTGGCCGCGCCCGGCGACCTGTTGCGGCTGGGCGACGATTTCCTCCTTGTGCCGCCTGGTAGCCAGGTGACACAGGAGATGTTCATCGCGTGGTGAGGCATAGCGATATGGCGCAAGCGATCCTTGGGCAGGAACAGGCCACCCTGTGGCGGGATCCCCATCTCGACGACATGGAACTGTTGGCCGCCCGCTACGTCACACACGCCTTCGCACCGCACGCGCATGAAACCTTCGCGATCGGCGTCGTCGTGGCCGGCGCGCTCTCATTCAGCTATCGCAAAGAGAAGGAGATCATCGCCTCCGGCGAGGTAATGGTCATCAACCCGCATGAACTGCACACGGGCCAGGCCGTCGGCGTGCAAGGCTGCGCTTACCGGATGCTCTATCCTTCGACATCCACGCTGCAGAAGATCGCCGTGGAACCTGGCAGCCGCGTCTGCAGCGCGCCCATCTTCCGGGCTTCATGCATCCAGGATGGGACGTTGGCGCAGCTCGTTCTTGCGTTGCACCTTACTCTGGCGGATGAAGCTACCCCGTGTCTGGAACGCGAGACGCGGCTATTCGATGTGCTGGCTCGGCTGATCAAGCGTCACTCGACGGCAAGCACGACCCTGGATCGTTGTGAGGGACGATGTCCGGGCTGGATCGCGCAGGCAGTAGACTATATCGAAGCGCACTTCGCTGAGGACGTTTCGCTGGAGCAAATCGCCGCAGCCGTGAACGTCACCCCTTTTCACCTGCTACGCACCTTCAGGACTCAAATGGGCGCTCCCCCGCACGCGTATCTGAACCAGATACGGATCCGGCATGCCAAACACCTGCTCTTGCGCGGACACCCCATCGTCCAGGTGGCCGCCGAAACGGGCTTTTCCGATCAAAGCCACCTGACAAGGCGATTCCGACAGGTGGTGGGCGTCACACCGGGACAGTACCAAAGGATCTCCCGTGCGTCCAATGGTCTACCAGGTTGACGCGTTCACCTGGTAGCAAACGGATGGTTACGACAGGCCTGGGAATACAACGTCACGATCTATTCGCCGCTTGCCGCCGCGGTCGCAGCCGCGATGTCGCGGAGGGTCTGGGAAACCGCTTCCCGGTGGATTCGCTGGACGCCTACGCCCGGCTGGCTCAGCAGACGCGCATCCGCATCGCGGCCGGCGAGCACACCACGACGCGTTGGGAATTCCTCGACCTGATGGATCGCGGCGGCGTCCTGGTGGCGCAGCCGTACATGATCACCTGCGGCGGGCTGACCGAGGCCAGGCGGATCGTCGAGCTGGCGCAGCCGCGCGGGGTGCTCGTCTGCCCTGGTAACTGGTCAACCTAAATCCTCGGAGCATCCACCGTCCACCTGGCCGCCATCTCGCCGGTCACACCGTACATCGAGTACGCGCCCAGCCAGGTCTACTGATCGCCGCAGATCAAGGCGATCCAGGACGTGAGCCTGCTGGTGAGCGATGGCGTCATCGCCTTCCCCGAGCGGCCCGGGATCGGTATCGAGCTGCTCGACGACCTCATCGGACACTTTCGCATCGGGTAGATGGGCCGGCCCTGCTTCCACGCGCCATCCGCCGTTAGCCTCCTATTGCCGGGCCAGCGCATTGGCATAGTACCGCAGATAGTCAATGCTGTGTTGCTCCCAATAGGTATACTCGTGCTTGCCCGGATACACCTGCCAGATATGCGGGATGCCGCGGCCGGCCAGGATGCCGTGCAACAGTTCGGCCCGCTCCAGCCAGGGATCCTCTTCGGCCATGTCAATCCAGATCTGGAGCTGTTCCAGGCCCCGCAATGACCGCGCCAGCGTGATCGGTTCCTTGCCACGCAATTCATCGCCGGCGCCCAGAAAGCTGAGCGAGGCATCATCCAGGGGGCGCAGCGCGACGCTGTGCGCGCCGACCACGCCGAACAGGTCGGGCCGGCGGAAGGCATGGCTCAGCGCGCCCCAGCCGCCCATCGAAAGCCCGCCGATGGCGCGCGATCGGGCCGAGCGCAGGGTGCGATAGGTGCTGTCAATATGCCCGAGCAGGTCTCGCTCGATGTATTCACCCCAAAGCGGCCCGTTCGCCGTGTGATTGGTCCAGTACGCCTTGTCGCCCTGCGGCAACACGATGATCATCGGCGGGAAGTCGCCGTTGAGGATCGCCTTGTCGGCCGTGTTGATCAGCCCATACACGACCCACTCGTCTCGATGGCCGCCCAGGCCGTGCAGCATGTAGAGCACCGGGTAGCGCCGGCTGGTGCTGCCATAGTCCGGCGGCAAGTAGAGCCAATAGGGCATGTCGCGATCCAACTCCGGGCTGTAGAACCAACGTTCCTGGAGACTGCCCACGACGGTGATGTCCAGGTACTCGCCGACACGGGTCAGCGCGTCAGCAGAGACGACCACCTTCCACGGCAAGGCCGGCGCGGGGGTCGGAGTCGCTTGCGACTGGGTCGCGGCCGCGACGGCGTTCGGCGCCAGGGCCTCGCGCGGGATGGGCGTGCCGAATCGGGTCGGCACGCGTACCCCTGGCGCGGGCGCCTGGATCGCCGCGCGTGCCAGGCCCGGCTCCGCGGGAGATGGGTCGAGGCGCATGACCACCATCGCCAGCACGGCAATCAGCACGGGGCTGGCATACCAGATGCGCTGGGTGCGCGGGGTCGGCGCCAACAGGCGATAGCGCACAAGCGCCCAGATCAGCAGCACGCTGGCGATCTGGATGATGGCGTTGAGCCACTGCGGGCCGGGATACCCCAGCTTGAATGGCGCCACCGCAACGGCGATGATCGCGACCAGGATCACATGCGCAGTATAGCCATAGAGCGCATGTTGGCCCAACGGCAGCAGCAGCCAGCCGATCCGGCGCTGGATCCGTCCCCAGAACACCGTGGTGGCAAGAAACAGAAAGCTGAACACCACCGCCGAGGCGATCAGCCGGCCCACTCGGAGGTCCACTTTGGCGAAGAGATAATCTTGGACCCACAGTCGCACGTCATGAAAGGTCGTGGCGCCGACCGCCAGATCGGGCGGCATGACCGCGGTGGGCGGATCAACGATGAAATAGATCACAATCAGGGCGGTCACGCCGATGCCTGTCAGGACCAGGAGCGCCCGTGTCAGCCGCTTGCTCAGCAGCGGTATCCGATCTTGACGATAGCCGATCACCAACCCCGTGAAGAAGAGCACCTGCCAGGCGGAAAAATTGAACAGGTAATTACCGGCAATCGGCCACGGCAGCGAAGCGTATTCGGGGAAGACCTGGTATAACCCCCACAACAGCCATGACGCGGCCAGCACCACCCAGGTGATCCCGCGCTCCAGGAAGACAAAAGTCAGCGGCGCGACGATGAAAAGGATCGTGTAGAGCAGCATGACGTCCACCAGGTAGTACGTCTGGTGAAGCGTCAGGACGCTGACGACCACCCGGATCGGATGGCTCAAGTCAATGCCTTGCGCCCACGGCAGGTTGAGGATTTCGGAGCCAGGCAGGCTGAACAGGGTCAGCCCGACGGTGAGCAGGAAGAGGATGCCGGCGCGTTGCAGCACTTTCAGCAGCGCCGGCCCCATGCCGTTGCGCTCGATCAGCCGGCGATAGACTAGCCCGGCGACCAGCCCCGACGTGAGGATGAAGCCCTCGGCGGCCGACGTGTAGAAGCGGTTGCCACCCGTCAACAGATAGAGCGGCGACGGGCCGCGCACATGATCCACGATCATCGCGACCACGAAGAAGCCGCGTAGCAGGTCAATACGGAGATCGCGGCCATAGCGGTCTATGTAGCAGGGATCCGGGCCATCCTCGGTCGCGGGGACCGGTCGCGGGCGGCCGCCGGGCGGCAACGTGACATCGTCCAGGCATTCGTCGTCTTGGCTGGGGGGCGGTGGCGGTTGCCCCCTGGCGCGAAACCATTTTCGCATCGGCTTCATCCTTTCCGGACTTATCCGCCAAAGAGTGCGCCGCGGCTGGCTGGCCCAACGATGCGGCTGTAGAGACCCAAAAAGCCGGTGGTGATGGCGGGCCGGCGGGGCCGCCATGCTGACAATCGGCGGGCGATCTCGTCGGCGTGTACGCACAGATCGAGGCGCCGGCCGGGGATGTCCATCTCGATCAGATCGCCCTCGCGCACCGCGGCGATGGGGCCGCCCGCGTAGGCTTCCGGGCAGACGTGGCCGATGCATGGCCCGCGCGTCGCGCCGGAGTAGCGGCCGTCGGTGATCATCGCCACAGAATCGCCCAGCCCCATGCCGACCAAGAGCGCGGCCGGGATCGAAAGCTCGCGCATCCCCGGCCCGCCGGCCGGCCCTTCGTTGCGGATCACCAAGATGTCGCCAGGCTGCACTGCCCGCGCCATGAGCGAATCGCGGACTTCTTCTTCCGACTCGAAGACGCGCGCCGGGCCAGTGTGGCGGAGCATCGCCGGGCTGATCGCACTCTGCTTGACGACCGCGCCGTCGGGCGCCAGGGAGCCGCGCAGCACCGCGATGCCGCCTTCGGGGGCCAGCGGCGCAGCCAGCTCATGCAAAACATCTTCGCGCGAGACGCGGGCCGCCGCGGCAATCTGGCCCACCGTGCGGCCATCCACGGTTGGCGCGTCGCGAGCGAGCAAGGGTGCCAGGATGTGCAACACCGCCGGGATGCCGCCCGCCCGGTGCAGGTCGGCCACGGTGAACCGGCTGGCGGGCGCAAATTTAGCGATCAGCGGGGTCGTCCGACCCAACCGGTCGAAGGTGTCGGGCGTGATGTCCGCGCCGACCTCGTGCGCGACCGCGGGCAGGTGCAACGTCGCGTTGGTCGAGCCGCCGAGCGCCAGCGTCACCCGGACGGCGTTCTCCAGGCTGGCCTGCGTCAACAGCGCGCCGGCGCGCACGTCCTGCCGCACCAACTCCACGATCTGCCGGCCGCTCGCCTCGCACAGCACCTGCCGATCGGGATCGCGCGCGGGCAGCGTCGCGCAGCCGGGCAGCGCCAGCCCCAACGTCTCGACGATGCAGGCCATCGTGTTGGCCGTGCCCATGAAGCCGCATGCGCCGGGGCCGGGGCACGCGCACCGCTCGATCTCGTAGAACTCGGCCTCGCTGATCCGGCCGGCCTTGTAGCGGCCCATCGCCTCTTTCACATCGCTGAGGATAAGATTCGATGGGCCAACTGCCATCGGCCCGCCCAACACAAAGATCGTCGGCAGGTTGAGCCGCGCCGCGGCCATCAACATGCCGGGAATGATTTTATCGCAGGAGCAGAGCATCACCAGGCCGTCGAACCGGTTGGCGCGTACCATCAGCTCGACGGAGGCGGCGATCACATCGCGCAGCGGCAGGATCGCGTGCATCCCCTGGCCCTGGGCGATCCCATCGCACGGCGCGACCGTGTTGAACTCGGCCGCCGCGCCCCCCGCCGCCCGCACGCCGGCCTTCACCCACCCGGCCAGCTCGCGCAGGTGGAAATGGCCGGGATCCACCTCGCTCCAGGAGTTGACGATGCCGATCAGCGGCTTCTCGAAGTCATCATCCGAGAAGCCCATCGCGCGATAGAGCGCCCGCGGGTACGCACCGGCGACCCCCTCGAAAACGCCACGCCCTTTCATGGGTGCATCCTCCAGACCTGTAGCATAGCCCCTCGTGGGCGGACGGACGGGCACAAGGCCCTGAACTACATCGGTTCCAGTCGGGCGGTGAAGTGCCGTAAAACCGGCGCCTGCTGGGTGATGCGGTAGCCCGGCAGGCGGTCGCGCTGCGCGTGGACGGCCAGGATCACCTCGGCCAGGTAGTCCACGTGGCTCTGGGTGTAGACGCGGCGCGGGAAGGCCAGGCGCACCAGCTCATTCGCCGCGGGCCGCTCCGTCCCGTCGGGCTGCAAGCCAAACATCACCGAGCCGATCTCCACCCCGCGCACCCCGCCGACCAGGTAGAACGCGTTGTTAAGCGACCAGGCCGGGTAGGCCAGCGGCGGGATGTGCGGCAGCATGGCGCGCGCGTCGAGATAGACGGCGTGGCCGCCGGTGGGCTGCACGATCGGCACGCCGGCCGCCACGAGCTTTTCGCCCAGGTAGGCGATGGAGCGGATGCGATAGCGCAGATAGCCTTCGTCCAACGCCTCGTACAGGCCGACGGCAATCGCCTCCAGGTCATAGCCGGCCATGCCGCCGTAGGTGGGGAAGCCCTCGGTCAGGATTTCGACGTTGCGGCAGCGCGCGGCCAGGGCGTCATCGTTCAGCGCGAGGAAGCCGCCGATATTCGCCATGCCATCTTTCTTCGCGCTCATCGTGCAGCCGTCGGCATAGGAGAACATCTCGCGTGCGATCTCGATGGGCGTCTTGTCGGCGTAGCCGGCCTCGCGGGTCTTGACGAACCAGCTATTCTCCGCAAAACGGCAGGCGTCAATGATGAACGGGATGCCGTGTTCATGGCTGATCTGGCTGGCCCCCCGGATATTCGCCATGCTCACCGGCTGGCCGCCGCCCGAATTGTTCGTCACGGTCATCATCACGGCCGGGATGCGCGCCGGGCCGATCTCGCGGATGGCGGTGCGCAGCGCGTCCAGATCCATGTTGCCCTTGAAGGGGTGGATCAGCCGCGGCTGCCGGCCTTCGGCGATGACCAGGTCGCGCGCCTCCGCGCCGGTATTCTCGACATGGGCGCGCGTCGTGTCGAAATGGGTGTTGTTGAGCATCACCTTGCCCGGCCCGGCGATGACGCCGAAGAGGATGTGCTCGGCGGCCCGGCCCTGATGCGTCGGGATCACGTGTTTGAAGCCGGTGATGTCGCGCACCGCCGCCTCGAACCGGTAGAATGAAGTCGCGCCGGCGTAAGACTCGTCGCTGGCGATCATGCCGGCCCACTGCCGCGAGGACATCGCGCCGGTGCCGCTGTCGGTCAGCAGATCAATCAGCACGTGCTCGGCATGGAGCAAGAAGGGATTGTGGCCCGCCTCGGCCAGGTATGTCAGCCGCTCGCCGCGCGTGCTAAACCGGATCGGCTCAACCGACCGCACGCGGAAGGGTTCGATGATCGTCTGCGGGCAAAATTCGTTCAAGGTCATTCGTGATCTCCTGAGGGGATTGGCCGTTCCTCCTGCCAGACCAGCCATTGAGCGTAGAAATAGGCTGAACCGCCGGGCGCGAGGAGGGTGTGCGGCGCGGGCGACGCGCCGATGATCTGTGC
>CAZYHE010000002.1:0-1554 GCA_964647225.1 uncultured Anaerolineales bacterium | reverse complement strand
CGGCACCAATAGGTGATGGGACTGTCGCCCAGCGAGATCGGGCAGCACGCCTCTTCCTGCGCCTCGCGCGTCACCGCCTGGCTCCAGTTTTCGCCCGGATCCAGGTGTCCGCCGATGCCGACGAAGGCGCGGGCGTGGGGATGGCCGCGCGCGCCCAGCGGGATCGCGTCGGGATCCAGCCCGAACACCAGCTTGTCGCGCCAGGTCAGGATCAGCCCGGTGCTCAGCTCAGCGCCCGGCCCGCCCAGGTCAGCCAGTTCCAGGGCCGCGCCGCGCACCAGTTCCGGGGTCTCACCGCTCAGTTCGCTATAGTCGTCCATTCGCTATTCGCCGATTCGCCATTCGTCACCCAGGTATCGCCGCGTCCGGCCCTTCCAGATCGGGCTGGCCCTTGACGCCGATCGTATTCAACGCGGTCACGGCCAAGCGGTCGGCGCGCTCGTTGAATTCGTCGCCGGCATGGCCGCGCACCCAATGCCACGTGATCCTGTGCTTCTGGGTGGCCGCGTGGAGCGCCTGCCACAGATCGCGGTTCTTCACCGGCTGTTTCGTGCTGGTGCGCCAGCCGTTGCGCAGCCAACCGGTGATCCACTCGGTGATCCCCTTGCGCAGGTATTCCGAGTCGGTATGTATCTCGACGGCGCAGGGCCGGGTGAGCGCCTGGAGCGCGGTCAGCGCGGCGCGCAGCTCCATGCGGTTGTTCGTCGTCAACGACGCGCCGCCCTGCAACACCTTCTCGTGCGGCCCATAGCGCATGATCGCGCACCAGCCGCCCGGGCCGGGATTGCCGGAACACGCGCCGTCGGTGTAGATGATAACGGAGACGGGGTCGGGCAAGTCAGGCTCCTGACGTTACGCGTCGAAGGCGCTGCAAGTTTGCCGGGATTTCGATCATCAATGATTTGTCCAGTTCGGCAAGATCAACGCGGCGGTTATATTCTTCAAGGAGCCGAAGAAAGCCCTGTGCAAGCTGATCGGCTGAGAAGGTGGATAGCTCGCCAATGTTATCCGCAACAAAGGATTCGATGGACGCCACGTCAACGCGATCTCCAAGGTCGTTCATCTCTGCCATTTGACCAGCCGCGAGGAGGCGCTCTTGTGTGACCAAAAGATAAACGCGTAGCCCGGCATCTAGATTTCGTTTGCACTTGTCGTAGACTGGCTGCATAGGTGCCACGGTCACATGAAATACCGTGTCGCTCACGCGGAAATCGCCGTCCCGGCCAAGTTGTTGGTCAGTTGTACTGCGAGCCTCTATATCGATTGCTAGATCAGGGAAGCGCAGTTGGAGCATGGCACCGATGAGATGATGGGCTACCGCGCCTTCTTTGCCATACCGATACGCTACTGCGAGCCAATCTCGCACTGAAGCTGTCGTGCTAAGCGCCGGATCATATTTTACTTTCAAGCCCAGGCGAATGGGGTAATCTTGTATTTTGGTGACGAGGACCTGCTGAAGCTCACCCAAAATTGTTTCACGTTCAGTGCGTGGTAACTCTCTTAGTCCCGCTTTACCCAATTGGTCCAGCCACGTCCTGATGTCGCCCCGTCGCC
>CAZYHE010000001.1:37534-47791 GCA_964647225.1 uncultured Anaerolineales bacterium | reverse complement strand
GAGAACCTGAAGCGCGTGGCCGACGTGCGCGCGGCGCTCAAGGCCGAGATGGTCGCGCTGCTGCCCAACCCGCCACTCGATTCCCTGGAAGAGCCGCGGCTGCTCACCGTCGTGCTGATCGTCGGCGTGAACGGCTCCGGGAAGACGACCAGCATCGCCAAATTGTCGAAATACTACAAGGAGCGCGGGCGCAAGGTCGTGCTGGCGGCCGGCGACACCTTCCGGGCCGCGGCGATTGATCAGCTCAAGATCTGGGGCGAGCGCGTCGGGCTGGAGGTGATCGCGCAGGCGCCCGGCGCCGATCCGGGCGCGGTCGTCTTCGACGCGATCCGGGCGTGCCAGGAGACGCGCAAGGCCGAGATGCTCATCATTGACACCGCCGGCCGGCTGCACACCAAGTTCAACCTGATGAAGGAACTCGAAAAAATCCGCGCGGTGTGCGCGCGGCAAGTACACGATGCGCCGCACGAGACGCTGCTGGTGCTGGATGCCACGACCGGGCAGAACGCCATCAGCCAGGCGAAGCATTTCAAAGAGGTGGTGCAGGTCACCGGCATCATCCTGACCAAGCTGGATGGCACGGCCAAAGGCGGCATCGTCTTTGCGATCGAGCAGGAGTTGGGGCTGCCCGTCCGCTTTGTCGGCACGGGCGAGAAGCCGGACGATTTCGCCGAGTTCGATCCGGTTACATTCGTCAACGGCATTTTTGACTAAATAGGAAGAAGGTAAAACAACCCATGGAAGCAATCCGAGAACAACTTAACGCCCTGGCAGAACGAGTCGAAACGATGCGGAGGCGTCTTTGACTTAGCGGGCAAGCAAGAACAGATTGCCCGGCTGGATGCCGAATCGGCCAACCCTGACATCTGGAATGACCCCGCGGCGGCCAAAGCCATCATGCGCGATCTGGCCGGCCTGCGCGACCAGGTGAGCATCTGGGACAAGCTGTCCGCCGATGTCGCCGACGCCGAAATGATGCTCGACATGGCCGTCGAAGCCGAGGATGCCGCGGTCATGGCCGAGGTAGAGGCCGAGACCAAGACGCTGGCCAAACGCTACGACGGTCTGGAGTTCCGGCTGGCGCTGAGCGGCCCGTACGACAACAACGCGGCCATCCTCTCCGTCCACGCGGGGGTCGGCGGCACGGAAGCCCAGGATTGGGCGCAGATGCTGCTGCGGATGTATCTGCGCTGGGCCGAGCGCCGCGACTACTCGGTCGAGATCACCAACCAACTCGACGGCGAAGAAGCCGGCATCAAGACGGTCACGGTGGAAATCACCGGCCCGTGGGCCTACGGCTACCTCAAGGCCGAACGCGGCGTCCACCGCCTCGTGCGCATCAGCCCGTTCGATTCCTCGGCCCGGCGGCACACCTCCTTCGCGCTGATCGAGGTCGTGCCGGTGCTCGATGACAACATCGCCATCGAAATCCGGCCCGAAGATATCAAGATGGATGTCTATCGCTCCGGCGGCGCGGGCGGCCAGCACATGCAGAAGAATTCGACCGCGGTGCGCATCACCCACTTGCCGAGCGGGTTGGTGGTGACCTGCCAGAACGAACGCAGCCAGCTCCAGAACCGCGAATCGGCCATGAAGGTGCTCCGCGGCAAGCTGTTCGACATCGAGTTGCAAAAGATCGAAGAGGAAGAGGCGCGGCTCAGGGGCAAGCATGTCGAGGCGGGCTGGGGCAACCAGATCCGCTCCTACGTCCTGCAGCCGTACCAGATGGTCAAAGACCTCCGCACCGATATCGAAACCGGAAACACGTCCGCCGTGCTGGATGGCGAGATTGATCTCTTCATCGAAGCGTGGCTCAAAGATCAAGTCGGCGCCCTAGGCCAGGCATGAACGACCACCTGGCGCGTCCATAAGATACCTCACGGATCGAAAGGAACACAGATGCCACCTGATACAAATTCCGGAATCCATCGGTGTTCCCTTCTATCCGTGGGGCGCCGAGCAGAATCGCGCTGGGCTTGATTTGATGGATCATAGATGCGTTTCCTGAAAACCCTCCAACTCCACGGCTACAAGACGTTCGCATCCAAGACCGACTTCGCCTTCGATGCCGGCGTGACGGCCATCGTCGGCCCGAACGGCAGCGGCAAGTCGAACGTCGCGGACAGCCTGCGCTGGGTGTTGGGCGAGCAGAGCTTTAGCGCGCTGCGCGGCAAACGCACCGAGGACATGATCTTCTCGGGCAGCGAGCAGCGCGCCCGGCTCGGCATGGCGTATGTTTCGCTGACCTTCGACAACAGCAGCGGGTGGCTGCCAATTGACTTCAGCGAAGTCGAGATCAGCCGCCGCGCCTACCGTTCGGGCGAAAACGAATACTACCTCAACGGCAACCGCGTGCGGCTGCGCGACATCAGCGAACTGCTGGGCAGTTCCGGGCTGAGCGAACGCACCTACAGCATCATCGGCCAGGGGCTGATTGACCAGGCCCTCTCGCAGCGGCCCGAAGAACGGCGCAAACTGTTCGAAGAAGCCGCCGGCATCACCGTCCACCAGAGCAAGCGCGATCAGGCGCAGCAAAAGCTCCACGAGGCCCGCGCCAACCTCACCCGCGCCCACGACATCATCAGCGAGTTGACCCCGCGGCTGCGCTACCTCAAGGGGCAGGCCCGCCGCGCCCAGGAATTTCAGCAAATCCGGGCCGATCTGGATGCCCAATTGCGCATCTGGTACGGCTACAAGTGGCGGCAGGGCGTCATCGGGCTGGCCGCCGCCCAAAACCGCCTGACCGACTACGCAGGCATCGTCGCCGAAGAAAACGACGCGCTGAACGCCCTCCTGAAGCAAACCGCGGCGCGCCAGACCGAACGGGCGGGCCTGCGCGATCGGTTGAGCGACTGGCACCGCGCCAGCAGCCAACTGCACCGCCAGGCCGAGGTGGTGCAGCGCGAGCTGGCGGTGCGCGCCGAACAGATTCGCCTCTGGAGCCAGCAGCGCGCCGAGCTGGAAGAGGAGCTGATCCACCTGGCCGCGGGCCTCGAAGATGGGGCCGAACGGCTGCAGAACGCCCAGGCCGCGCTGGCCGAGGCGAACACCGCGCACGGCGCGCAAGCTGAGCGCGTCGCCGCGGCCAAACGCAATCTGGATGAGCAAGAGAAGAAGCGCCAGGCGCAGGCCGGCCGGCTGAACCAGGCCCAAGATGCCATGCTGGCGCTCCGCACGCAGTTGGCCGACCGGCGCTCGCGCCTGAGCCAGGCGGGCGAGCGCCGGGCCGAACTGGGCCGCGGCGAGAGCGAGCAGACGCAGGCTGCCCAGGCCGGCCGGAACAGCCTGGCGGATTTGGAAAAGCAGATCGAAGCGCTGGCCGAAAAAGTGGCCGCGGGTGAAGCCGAACTCGGCAAGCTCGAAGTGACCCGCCAGACGCAAGGTCAGGCCCTCGCGCTGGCGCAGGAGGCGGAACGCAAGACCGCCGAGGCGCTGAACGCCGCGCAGCGGGCTTTGGCGCGGCTGCATGACCAGCAAGAGCTGCTCGAACGGCTGCGGGATGAAGGCGCCGGGCTGAACGCGGGCGCACGCGCCGTCATGGCGGCCGCCCGCCCGCGTGCCGAGGCCGAGCGTCCGCGCGGCGAGACCGAGCGCGCGTCCGCCAACGAGCCGCCGCGATCCAAGCCCAACGCGCCCCGCGGGCCGGCCCCGCTGCAAGGGATCATCGGCGCGCTGGGCGAGCTGATCGAAGTGCCCCCGGAGTTGGATCGGGCGCTGGAAGCCGCGCTGGGCGGCCGGATGCAGGACATCGTCGTGGCGGGCTGGGAAGACGCCGAGGCCGCGGTCGCCTTCCTGAAGCAGACGCAGGCCGGCCGCGCCACCTTCTTGCCGCTCGACAGCCTGCGGCCGGGTCGCGCCGTGGATGCGCCCAAAGGCCCCGGCATCCTGGGCCTGGCGAGCGACCTGATCCACTTCGACCCCCGCATCCGGCCGGCGGTGGAGTTGGCGCTCAACCACGTCATCGTCGTGGCTGATCTGGCGACCGCGCGGCGGCTGCTGCGGGGCGATAGCCGGGGCACGCTGGTGACGGTCGAGGGCGATATCGTGCGACCGGGCGGCAGCGTCACCGGCGGCAGCGACGCCAAGGGGCGGGACAGCGGCCTGCTCGCCCGCGCCCGCACGCTGCGCGAGCTGCCGCCGCAGATCGAGGCCCAGCGCAAGCAGGTCGCCGCACATGAGGCCACGGTCGCCGAAGCCCGGCAGGCCCAGGAAGCTGCACGCGTCGCCCTCAACGCCTTGCGCAGCCGCCGCGACGAGCTCAACGCCGGCCAGCACAAGCTGACCGCCGAGCGCAACCGGCTGTCGCTGGCCGCCGACCGGGCGCGCCAGACGATCGCCTGGCATCAGGAGCGCCTGGGCCAGGTGCGGAAGGAGATCGCGGGGCTGGATCAGGCCGAGGCGGCGCTGCACGCGGCGATCAGCAGCCTGACCGACCAGCTTGCCGGCCAGGAAGCCGCGGTCGAAGCCGCCCGCCGCGAGTTGGCCGGGCTGGCGACCGATGATCTGCTGAACGAGTTGGCGCGGCTGCGCGCCGAGGCCGCGGTGAGCGCCGGCCAGTTGCAGAGCCAACAGACGCGCGTGGCCGAGATCGTGGCGCTGCAACGCCAACGGGCCAACGAGATCGCGACCAAAGAGGCGCGGCTCAAGACGCTCGGCGAGCAACAGACGCACGCGGGCCAGGATGCCAGCATGCATGACCAGAAGGCGGGGACGCTGGCCGCCGAGATCGCCACCCTCTCCGCGCTGATTGACCCGGCCGAAGCCCGATTGGCCCGGCTGGAGCAGGAGCAGCGCGCAGGCGAAGGCCAGGAACGCAGCCTGCGCGAGCAGCTTCGCCACACCCAGATGCGCCAGAGCCAGGCCGAACTGGCGGTTCAGCGTGCCACCGACGAGCAATCGCACCTACGCGGGGAGATCGAGAAAGAGTTGGGCCTGGTGGTGTTCGAGAGCGACGAACTGGCCACCGACCAACCGCCGCTCCCCATTGATGGGATGGTGACACGGCTGCCGGCGGTCGCGGAACTGCCCGACGGGCTGGATGAGAGTGTCCGCCAACTACGCGCCCAGATCGGCCGGCTCGGCCCGGTCAACCTGGAGGCGCTTTCCGAATACAACGAGGTCGAGGCGCGCTTCAACTTCCTCACGTCGCAGTCGGCCGATCTCGAAAAAGCCGTGACCGACCTGGAGCTGGTCATCGCCGACCTGGATGGCGTCATGAAGCGCGAATTTCTGAGCGCCTTCAAGGTCATCGCCGCCCAGTTCAAGGAAGAATTCACGAACCTGTTCGGCGGCGGCACCGCGCGGCTCCTGCTCACCGACCCCGACGACCCCAGCACGACCGGGATCGAGATCATCGCCCGGCCGCCGGGCAAACGCGAACAGGGGTTGGCGCTCCTGTCGGGCGGAGAACGCGCGCTGACGGCGGCCGCACTGATCTTCAGCATCCTCAAGGCGCGGCCCACCCCCTTCTGCGTGCTCGATGAGGTGGACGCCGCGCTGGATGAAGCCAACATCGGCCGGTTCCGGGATGCGCTCCGCGGCCTCTCCCACCAGACGCAGTTCATCCTGATCACGCACAACCGTGGCACGATCGAAGCCGCCGATACGATCTACGGCATCTCCATGGGCGCCGACAACACCTCGCAGGCGCTCTCGCTGAAGCTCGAAGGGTTGGAAGTGACGCCCGCCGGGCCGGCAGAGTTAGGCTAAAAATGACACGCCGGCTTTCGCTTTATCTGATGGCGCTGGCAACCGT
Organism: uncultured Anaerolineales bacterium; assembly: GCA_964647225.1. GTDB lineage: Bacteria > Chloroflexota > Anaerolineae > CG2-30-64-16 > CG2-30-64-16 > CAZYHE01. Next base: position 42,036 of record CAZYHE010000001.1, on the reverse strand, counting down.
CTCGCTCTGGGGCGCCAGCTTTCCGCTGACCAAGGCCGCGCTGGAGTGGGCCGGGCCGACGACCATCGCGTTTGTGCGCTGGCTGATTTCGGCCGCGGCGCTGTTCATCTGGCTGGCGCGCGCACGCCAGCTTGGCCTGGCCGTGGCGCTGTTGCGCCACGAAGGCGGCCGGGTGCTCTGGGTTGCCCTCTCTGGGATCACGCTGTTCTACTTCCTGGAGAATGTGGCGCTGGGGTTCACGACCGCGACGAACGCCGGCGTCCTCTCGAACCTGACATCGGTCTTCATGGTGCTCATCGGCACCCTCTGGCTGAAGGAACGACTAAGCCCGATCGAGTGGGGTGCGATGGGGGTCGCGTTCGCCGGGGCCATTCTGGTGAGCCAGGGGGCCGGCCACCTGACCCTCGGCAACACCGGCCTGCAGGGGGATGTCCTGATGATCGTGGCGACCTTGTTCGCGGCGATCTACAGCATCGGCGGCAAGCGGCTGGTCGAGACGAATGCGCCCGTGGTCGTGCTGGCCGATGTGGCGCTGGTCGGCGCGCTGCTGCTGCTGCCGCTCACGGTCTGGGAGGTGGGCGGCATCGCCGGCCTGGGGACGCTGCTGCGCCTGTCGCCCATCGCCTGGGGCGCGCTGCTCCTGCTCGGCCTCGGTGCAGGTGCGCTGGCGAACATCTGGTGGCTGCGCATCTTGGCCGCGACGACCGCCGCCCGCGCCGGGATGACCCTCTTCCTGATCCCGGTGATTTCCACGGCGGTCGCGGTGCTGGCCTTGGGCGAACCGCTCACGCCGCTGGTGGTGATCGGCGCGCTGCTCGTCCTGGCCGGCGTGGCCCTGGTCGAGCGAGATCGCGCCCAGGCGATGAAACGCCAGGCGCGCATCGCGGCAGACAACCCAGAACCGCACCTGTAGTCATCCGATTCATCCGCGAGGCCAACGATGACGAAACTCACAGACCCCATCGAACTCTATCGCGAAGCGCTGGCAGACGCGCCGGCGCCGACCGAAGATCATCCGCCCGCCATCGAACGCGCCGAAGTGTGGCCGTATCCCGACCTCCAGCGCCTCTGGGTGCGCCTGCAAACCGGACCATTTGCCACCTTTCCCGACCTCTCTCTGACCGTCCGCGACCCCGACGATCAGGAGGTGTGCGCCCTCTTCATGATTGAAATCCGCCAGCCCTACCAATCGGTGACGCTGCACCTGCGACAGACGCCCCGGCCGGGTGAGACCTACCGGCTGGCGATCGAGCTGCTCCGCGGGGAAGCCACCCTGGATCGGCGACTGGTGGAGTTCGCGTTGGTCTTCCGAGAGCCTGATCAGCCTGATCCCAAAGACGCGGCGCGCTGATCTGCTAACTATCGCGAAGCCACGCAACATCCGTCGCGCACCGCGCGACCCGCAAGTTGTGCTGCCAAGAAAAAGGCTAAACCGCCTGGGCAAAACTTGCGTAAATCAGAAAACAGGCGTATCCTATTAAGTGGATGGCCGTCTACAGTTAATGAGACCAAGGAAGGTCATCCCAATTTCATCCCAGTCAGGAGGGTCATATGAGAACGTTGCGTCGGATTGTCCCTGTCCTCTCGATCGTCGTCCTGTTGCTCCTCCTCGCGCTGCCGATGGCCGCATCGGCGCAGAGCGAGCCGGCCCCGAGCGCGGCGTGGTGTTCCGCGTGGTATGTCATCAAACCCGGTGACACGCTCAACAAGATCGCAGCCTGGTACGGCACCTCTGCCTCGCACCTGGCCCAGATCAACGGCATCCCGAACCCCGACTTCATCCGCTCCGGCAAGACCATCTGCGTCAAGGGTGGCACGCCCCCACCGCCGCCGCCAGCGTGTGGCTACATGTATACAGTGAAGTACGGCGACATGCTGTGGAAAATCGGCCAGGCAACCGGCTGGGGTACTTGGCATCTGGCCGCGGTGAATGGCATCCCGAATCCTGATAAGATCTGGGCAGGGCAGAAACTCTGGATTCCGTGCCACTAGTCATCTAGCTGCTTTGTGAGGAAGGTCTCCCCCGCGAAGAGACCTCGGAGGCGCTATCTGGCCTCCGAGGTCTCTTTGTTTCTACGTTCCACCCGGCGTTCTTTAGCGGGTGGTTCCGTTCCAGCGACCGCCCATCATGCCGCCCCGGCCGCCGCGCGGCATCGGCGCGACGCCCTGCTCCTGGGACTGCCCCGGCTGCGTTTGCCACATCGGCCCGCTCCCGGCGCGCTTGACCATCAGCTTCACCTGCTCCGGCATCCGGGTCGTCATCGCATCGGCCTGCGCCTGGGTCAGCTTGCCATCGGCCACCAGCTTCGCCAGGGACGCCTTGTGGCTGTCCAGGATCGCCTGGATCAGTGCATCTTCGCTGACGCCCTTGGCCGTGGCGATTTCGGCCAGCGACTTGCCCGCCTGGCGCTCCGCCTGAAGCTGTTCAGCGGTCATGCCCAGCAGCTTCTGCGCTGCGTCATCCATGCCGGCCCAGTCGGGCATCCCGCCGCTCATCATGCCGGCGCTGCCGCGCATCCCACCGCCCATCATGTCGGTGCCGCCGCGCATTCCACCGCCCCACGGCATCGTGCCCGTGGTCTGCCCACACGGGCAGGGTTCCGTCGCGGCAGGCGGGGTCGTCCCCTGCGCCAGCGCGGTGCCCACTAAAGCGGCGGCCAATGCAACTACCAAGATCGCCACCAGCATCCATCGTTTCATCGTGTGTTCTCCTTGTTGGAAAGAGTGTCGCCCAGGCATTGCCCTGCGAGTAGCTTCGCTACACACTCAATATAGCAAGGAGTTATGAAGAAGTCGTGAAGAGAATGTGGGGCTTGCGTAAAGCAATAAGAGTTACACAGTGAACTGTCGTTATGTCCAGCCGATCTTCTCCTGGCTCAACCACGTATCGTAGGCGGCCAGGGCGGCGGCGCCGGTGACCAGGCCGCGCGCGTCTGTCGCCCAATCGCTGGGCTGCATCTCGGCGATCCAGCCCTCGCCATACGGGTCAGCCTCGGCCAGATCGGGGTCGGCTTGAATCCGCTCGTTGGCCCGCACCAGGATGCCGGCGACGGGCGCGGCGAGCGGGCCGATGTACTTCAGGCTCTCCACCATCGCGAGGCTCCGCCCCTTCGGCACCGCGTGGCCGATATGGCCGGCCCGCACGCTGATCGCGACCAGCGAATGGCGCAGCAGCTCATAGCCCACGGGGGTCAGGCCAACGCGCACCAGGCCGTCGTCGAGCAGCTTCACCCACACGTGCTTCTCGATCTGGTAGTACAGGTCTTCGGGGAACTCTCGCCCACGGATCACGGCCACGGTTGTCTGCCTCCTCAGCTTCTCGATGGAATTGACCACGTGCCAGGCGCTTCGTAAGCGCCTGGCACGTCGGCATCCTCAGTCGGCGACCGTCGTCACCGCGAACTTCGGCGGGTTCTCCAGGTGCTTCTTGACCGCGCACTGTTCGGCTGAACGGATCAGCGCGGGGCGATACTTCTCTGGGAAGTCGGCCGGGACGTGGATATCCAGCGAGACGTGACTGATCAGATGCGTGATCGGGTCGGCCTCGATGCGCTGCACCAGCCGGATGTTGTCGGTCGGCAATCCGCGCTGGCGGCAGAAGCCCAGGACGTAGATCCCCGCGCACGTGCCGATGGAGGCCAGGAAAGTGGCAAACGGCGTCGGCGCGGAGCCTTCGCCGCCACCCTGCGGCGGCTGATCGGTGCGCACGGTGAACGGCCCGAAGGAGGCATCCACGCGGGCGCCTCCCGGAAAGGTGATGACCATTTCTTGCATGACTCGGAATCCTCGCGATCTTATAGTCTCGTCACACTGGCGCCGGCGGCCGCCTGCGTGACGTAAAGCGCCGGGATAAGGCCCGTGCGCGCCCGATAGACGCGCGCCACCGCCGGGATCGCGGCGGCCACCGCCCCGCGTTCCATCAGCGCCACCGCGCAGCCGCCGAACCCGGCGCCGGTCAACCGTGCGCCGTAGCAGCCGGGCTGGGCGCGCAGCAGTTCGACCATCGCATCCAACTCCGCGCTGCTCACCTCGTAGAGGTCACGCAGGCTGGCATGAGACGCGTTCATCAATTGTCCAACCTTATGTAAATCCCCGCTCCGCAGCGCGGCCACCGTCGCCAGCACCCGGTCGTTCTCGGTGATGATGTGACGCGCCCGCCGCGCCACCACGTCGGGCAGTTCGACGGCTTCGAGCATCGCCAGGTTGGCATCGCGCAACGCGGGCACGCCCAACGCCTGGGCCGCGGCTTCGCACTGGGCGCGGCGCTCGTTGTAAGCCGACGCGGCCAGTTGCCGCCGCACCGCGGTGTCGGCAATCAGGATCGCCGCGCCGGCGGGAACCGGCACGGGCTGAAAACTCAGGTCGCGGCAGTCAATCAGCAGCACGTGGTCGGGCTGGCCGAGCGCCGACGCGAGCTGATCCATCAGGCCGCAGTTCGTGCCCACGTAGGTGTGCTCGGCCTTCTGACCGATCCGCGCGGCGCGGTCGGAAGGGACGGTGAA
>CAZYHE010000001.1:13825-37434 GCA_964647225.1 uncultured Anaerolineales bacterium | reverse complement strand
GCGATGTGCGTCTCGCGCTCGATGGCCGCGGGCAGGACGAAGCCGTCGTTGTAGTCGGTGTGCTCCCCGATCAGGTTGACGCGGCCCGGCGCGCGCGCGATCAACGTCGCGGGCCGGCCAAACTTCTGCGAGAACTGTGCGAGGAGGTCGTCGTGAGAGAGTAACTGGGACATCATTTTGCGTGTGGTCCTTCTGCGTTCGTCTTGATTCATGCGTCGTCTGATCCGCTCAGCCCGCGGCCCGCTGCCGATAGTGCGTCTCGGAGAGGCCAGCCAGCCGCGCGGCCGCGGCTTCGGCGGGGATGTCGCGCTGCGGCTCGCCCAACATCTCGAACCCGACCATGAACTTGCGCACGGTCGCGGAGCGCAGCAGGGGCGGGTAGAAGTGCGCGTGCAACAGCCAGCCGGGATAATCTCGGCCATCGCAGGGGCGTTGATGCCAGCCCATGCTGTAGGGGAAGGGCACCTCGAACAGGTTGTCGTAGCGGGTGGTCAGCCGCTTGAGGATGTCGGCCAGCGCGTCCCGCCCCGCGTCATCCAGGTCGGCCAGGACGCCGGCCGGCCGCCGCGGCAGCACCATCGTCTCGAACGGCCAGACCGCCCAGAAGGGCACGAGCGCGAGCCACTCGTCGTTAGCGCAGACGATCCGCTCGGCCGCCTGCATCTCCAGCGCGCCATAGTCCAGCAGCAGCGGACGGCCGTGCGCGGCGAAGTATGCGGCCTGCTGCACCGCCTCTTTGGCCGGTTCATTGGGTATCTGTTCGGCGGCCCAAATCTGGCCGTGCGGGTGCGGGTTGCTGGCCCCCATCATCGCGCCGCGGTTCTCGAAAACTTGCACGTAGCCGATGTAGGGCAGCGCGGCCAGTTCGCTCGTCTGCGCGGCCCACATGTCAATCACGGGGCGGATCGCGCTGATCGGCATCTCGGAAAGCGCCAGGTCGTGGCGCGGAGAGAAGCAGAGCACGCGGCACACCCCCTGCACCGGCTCGGCCCGCAGCAGACCATTCACGTCCACGCGGCCCGACACTTCGGCCGGCATCAGCGCGGCGAAGTCGTTCTCGAAGACAAAGGTGTGCGTGTAGGCCGGGTTGACCACCCCGCCGGCGCGGGTATTGCCGGGACAGAGATAACAGGTCGGATCATAGCTCGGCCGGACGTCGGGGGGCAGCTTTTCGGTTTGCCCCTGCCAGGGCCGCTTCGTGCGATGGGGTGACACCAACACCCACTCGCCGGTCAGCAGGTTCAGGCGGCGGTGCGGATGATCCGTGAGGTTGAATGGTTCCAACGATGCGCCTCCTTTACGGATGATCGGGGAGCGAATCCACCAATCAGTTGCCAGTATATCACATCTGTGCCCAAGTGAACAACCGGCGAGGCGCGCGTCATTGCGAGCGCCCTTTGCGAAGCAATCCCCCCGCAAGTGCGTCATTGCGAGCGCCCTTTGCGAAGCAATCCCCCCGCAAGGTTGAGATTGCTTCGTCGCACCCGACGCTCCTCGCAATGACAGGCCCCGGCGCGCGCCCAACGTCACCTTCTGGCCGCCGATTCGTCTGCTATATTAAACCAGCGTATAATGTACGCCTGACAAGGAGCCAACCGATGCGACACCAACCATACAAGCTGATCCTGCTGGGGAGCGTGTTCGCGCTCGCCATCTTCCTGGCGGTCGCCGGCCCAACCGGCGCCAGCCTCGCGCAGAGCGGTGACCTCCCCGCCGCGCCGGTCTCGGCCGCCGCGTGCGCCCAAGATACCCACGAACCGGATGATCTCCGCGGCCAGGCTTCCGACCTGAACGTTGGCGGTCCGGTCTCGGCGCACACGTTTCATGTGCCGTCCGATGTGGATTGGCTGGCGATGCCGGCTGCCGGCGCGGGGATCAGCTACAACATCCGCACCAGCAACCTGGTCTCGGGCACCGACACCTTCATGTTCATCTATGATCGGGACGGTTTCGAGGTGCGCCGGAACGATGACATTGATCCGGCCAAATGCCGCGCGGGCGATGTGCAGGCCTGCGCCTCGTCGGCGACCTGGACCGCCAACTACACCGGAGCGTACTACGCGCTCATCCTCAACCTCGGCCGCGGGGGCGTCTGCCCGGCGTATGATATCAGCGCGCAACATCCGCTGCCTACACCTACGCCATCGGCGACCCCCACCGCATCCAACACACCGACTGCAACCCGAACCCCATCGCGTACACCGACCTTCACGCCGACGCAGTCCCATCTCACCAGGCTCTGGCTGCCGATACTCACCAAAAACCTGGCGCCGCCCACGCCGACGGCCACGGCGACCGCCACCGCGACCGAGACCCACACGCCGACGCCGACCAGCACATCCACGGAGACGCCGACGGTCACGCCGACCGCCACTGAGACGCTCACGCCCTCCGTCACGCCGACGGCCACGGTGACGCCGACGCCTACCGACACCCCAACGGTCACACCCACGCCGACCAGCACGCCGACACCGACCGAGACGCTAACGCCAACGGTCACGTCTACGCCGACGCAAACACTCACGCCGTCCATCACGCCGACCGCCACAGCGACCGGCTCGCCGACGGTCACGCCCAGCCCGACCAGCACCGTGATCTATCCCGTCACCGTGCCCATGCCCGCGGGCGCCGTGCCGAACGGGCTGGCCGTAGATCCGTTGACTCAGCGCGTCTACGTGACCGGCCGCGACACGGGCCGCGTCTATGCGCTGGATAGCGGCCGCTTCCAGTGGGTGGCGGATGCCCCGGCCGGCAACCTGCCGTGGGGCGTGGCGGTGTACGCCGGCAAGGTGTATGTGGCGAACTTCGGCGACAAGACCATCGCCGTGTTGGACGCCGCCACCCTGGCCGTCAGCCAGGTCATCCCGGTGCGCGGCCACCCGACCTTCGTCAAGGCCAATCCCGTCACCGGCCGCGTGATCGCCGTCACCTACGGCGGCGCGGCCTACGACGATAATCGCGTGATCGTGATCCGGGCCGCGGACGACAGTGTGGAGGCGGATCTCCACGCGGGCGGCGGCGGCGCGTGGGGCCTGGCGGTCAACCCGAACCTGAACCGGGTTTATGTCACCACCCGCGATTCGGGGACGCTGAACAGCTTCGACGGAAACGACGGCTACGCTCACATCGGGACGCAGACCGAATTCGCCTGCCCGGAGGCGAAATCCTCCCCCTTCGGGATGGACTTCGATCCGGTCACGAACAAGCTCTACGTGGCGTGCGCCGTCGAGGACAATGTGAATCGCGCGGCGATCTACCGGACGACGGTAGACGGCCTGGAACGCCGGGCGCTGGTGGAGATCGGCAGCGGCGGGCCGGACGGCGGGGGCGGCGTCGCGACGAATCCGGCCACCGGGCACGTCTTCTTCACGAACAGCCAGGCCGGCACGGTGAGCATCGTGAGCGGCGCGACCGACACGGTCATCGCGACGCAAGCGGTGGGCAGCGATCCGTTCGGCGCGGCGATCAACCCACTGACCGGGCAGGTATTCATCGGCAACCGCGGCAACGCCAGCATCTACGTGTTCCCGGATGCCGGAGAGAATTAAAACATAATTTTCTGTTTTCCGTATATCTACGGATGGCGGCGGCACGGTGCTTGTGTTACAAAGGAGTAAATCTTGCAGCGAACACCAGGCATAGGAGTGGCATACGATGAGTCAGCTACCATTGGGGCTTCGGCGCTATCTGGTCATTGTCTGGGTCATCGGCCTCCTGGTCTGGGCCGCGAGTTGGGCGCTGACGTTCGAGCAGCGCCCAATCTCTTGGCCGCTGCTGACCGTGCTGTTGGGGCTGTTGATCGTGGCGCAGAGCCTACCCCAACACGTGCTCCCGGGGGTAAAGGCGTCGCTGAACACGATCCCATTGTTCATCGCGGTGTTGTGCCTGCCGGTGAGCGCGGCCGTGAGCATGGCCGTGATCGGCGTGGCGGTTGCGCAGATGGGACGACGCCGGCCCTGGTGCGAGATCAGCTTCAATACCGCCCGCACCGCCCTGGAGATTTTCATCGGTGGGGTGATCTGCGCCGGCTTGGCGCGCGTGGGCGGCGCCTGGGCGGCACTGATGACGGCTTTCGCCGCCGCGACGGCGCTCTACCTGGCGAATAGCGCACTGGTCGCCGGCGCGGTGGCCGCGCAACATCGCCAGCCGTTTACCCGCATCTTGCTGGAAGTGGCCGCCGCGGAGCCGCTCGATCACATCTTGATGTTCCTGGTCGGGGGGCTGTTGGCGCTCCCGTGGGCGTGGATGCCGGTCATCGCTGGGCTGCTGCTGGCGGGGTTGGCGGTACGCGTCGCGTCGGCGCACGGCCTGGTCTGGCTGCCGAACCGCCAGCGGATCCAAGCCTGAGACTTAAATAGCTGCGGCGAGCGATTGGATCGCTCGCCGCAGCACACATCCCCACCTACACCCACCACTATTATCACAGCGTCATGTTACAAATCACATTACGACGCTACGCGTGGGACAGATTACTTCACCACTTGCACCGGGCCGATCTGCTCGGTGCGGCCATCCAACAGCAGCACTGCCAGCGCATACTCCCACGTCCCCGCCGGCGCAGCCGCATCCACATACTCGTAGGCGCTGCCCTGGTTGGCCCCCGCCTGCGCCGCCGCAATCAGCTCCGGCGTGACCACCTGGTACGCCGCACCGCCGACCGCCCGCCGCAGCACCTGGAACCCCAGCACGTTCGCTTCGTTCGCCGTCGCCCATGTTACCACGACGCCGCCGCCCGCCGCCCGCGCCTCCAGCCCCGTCACGCCCAGCCCCGTCGGGTTGATCACCCCCACGTTGTCCTGCGCCGACTTCGTCGTTAGTTCTACCAGATCCGTGCCGCGCGGCCCCACAATCCCCGTCTTCGCCCACGCACCCGTCACCGTCGCCACGTTGATCGTCTTCCCCAACGGTAGCGCCGTCGTGTCTTGCAGCGCCGTGAAGTACACCACGATCGCCACACTGCCGTTCACCGGCAGCGTTCCGATCCCGCCGCGCGTCACATCCAGCACGTTCGCCCAGTTCAGCACCCCGTCGTTCACGTGATCGGCCGAGTCCAACACCGCATACTTGCCGTTGAACCCATACGTCAGGTAGTTCGTGTCGTAGTTATCCCGCAAGGGCAGGAAGACGATCGGGCTGTCACCCGTGTTCTGGATGCGGATCGTGAAGCTGATCTCGCTCCCCGGCCGCACTTCCGCCGCCCCGTTGCGCGTCTTCGTGATCCGGTAGTTCGGCGCCGCCTGCTGCCCGCCGCTCCCCGTGATGTAGCCGAAGTCCGCCGTCAGGTTCACGCCGTTGGCCCCCAACACCACCGTGTATGGCTGCGCCTGGTGGTGGTTGTCCGCCCCCGGCACCGGCCCCAACACGGTCTTGTCGTACCCCAACATCACGTTGAAGGCGTCCGTCACCGTCACGGCATACGTCCCGGCCGGCAACCCCACGAAGCTGTAGTCGCCGCTGGCCCCCGTCGTCGTCGTGCCCAGCACCGCCCCACCTGGCCCCAGCAGATCCACCGTCACGCCCGCCACGCCCAGGTCGCCATTCGCCGGATCGAACAATCCGTCGCCGTCCGTTTCCAGCCACACCTGGTTGCCGATCACGCCGATGTCCGGCCGGCTCGCCCGCACGTAGCCGAAGTCCGCCGTCAGGTTGCTGCCGCCCGCCGCCAGCGTGATCGCATACGGATCCGCCTGGCTGTGGTTGTTGACCCCCGCGCTCCCCAACGGCCCGCGTTCGTAGTCGTTCAGCACCGCGTTGGTGTCGCTCACATGCACCAGGTACTTGCCGCCCGGCACGCCCGTGAACAGGTAGTTGCCCGTGTCCGCCCCCACCGTCGTCGTGGTCGTCACCGTCGCGATGATCGGCTCGCCCGCATTCCAGGCCCCGTTGCCGTTCGTGTCCGCGATCAGATCCACGCTGACCCCACCCAACGCCGTGTCCCCGCTGTTGTAGGTCCCGCTCCGATCCGCATCGTAGAACACCAGGTTGCCAAGCGTCCCCAGCCGCCCGCCCGTGCCATCGCGATAGCCGAAGTCCGCCGCCAGGTATTGCTGCCCCGCCACCAGCGGCGGGATCGCCGCCGGGACCGCCGTCGTCGCCGTCAAACCGGCCAACGCCGCCGCCGTCCCCGGCACACTCAAGTCGGGGCCGGCAACGTAGTTCGCGCCCGCCGGCACTTCGATCAGGTAGCGGCCGACGTTGTTCGTCACCGCACTCCCCAGCCGCGTCCCCGCGCTATCGGTGACCACGACCGTCACACCCGGAATCCCCGGCTCGCCCGGCTGTTGGAACCCATCGCCGTCCGCGTCGTACCACACCGTGTCGCCCACCTGCGCCTGGCCGCTGCCCGGCGCATCGTAGTAGCCGAAGTCCGCGTCCTTGTACACCTGCCCCGGCCCCAACACGATCGCCCCGGTCGGCGTCGGCTGGCTCTGCCCGCCCACGATGTGCGTCAGCCCGGTCAGCACCCCGTTGGCGTCCGTCACCCGCACGAAGTAGGTGCCCGCCACCAACTGGCTGAACAGGTAGCCGCCATCCGCGTCGGTCGTCGTCGTTGCCACCAACGTGTCGCTCAGCAGGTCGAACGACCCGTTCCCGGTGTCCTTGTACAGCCGCAACGTCACGTTCGCGATGCCCGGCTCGCCGATATCCTCGATCCCGTCGCCATCGGTATCGTACCACACATAGTCGCCGATGGCCCCCGGCCGCGGCTGGATGTCCACGCACGCCAGGCTCTGCCGATCCGGCAAGGCCGTGCCCGTGTCATCCACCACGCCGCTGGTCACCGCCAAGTTCGGCGTCCCAGAGGGACAAGCCAACTGATAGCCGAAGTAATGCGCCAGGTCAACATCCTTCACGACCTGCCCATTGTAGGAACCTGTCGCAGTGACTATGTTGGTATGCTGGCCGGCGATCGCCGTGACCGGGCCGTACACGCAGGAGTAGCTCTGGCCGACAGACAGAGTCGCCGGCACAGCGCAACCCGTCAGCGGCGTGAAGACACTGTCCCGCAATGTCACGTTGCTCAACGCCACGACGCTGGAATTGGTCACCGTAAATCGGAAGTACACTGCATCACCGGTCGCCGTCCACGGACCGGCCGGCCGATCGGCGTCCAGCCAGTTCACCCGATTGTCAACTTACACCTCTTTCTCGACGTCGATCGTCACCGCGGCGGGCGAATCCACGAACGGAACGCAGCGATTCCAGCGATTGTTCTGGAAGTTCACCTTCTGGCTGATAAACTGCGCACAGCCCTGCGCGTTGTTGATGTTGATGTTGGTCTTGGTGCTACCGCCCTCACCGATCGCGTTCAGATCCCAAAAGCCGATGCCGTTGAGGATCAGGTTCGAGCCGACATTGAACACGGTATCTCCGCTGCCGCTGCCCTCATAAGCCGAGACGAAGATTGCGCCCAGGTCACTATCAGTCAGGCCGCTGCTGCCCATCAAGATGCTGACGTTGTTCACGACCATGTTGCGACCATTGCGCAGCCGGAAGATCACCGGCACGTTATTGGCGCTGCTAATGACCCAATCCAGGTTGGCGAGGTCGAAATCGCCGCCGGGATCCACATCCACCACGGCGATGCCGTCGCCGTTCACATCAGTGTAGGTCGTGCGCAACCCGCCGATGCCGTTGGCCGCCCTATTGTTCTGAAAAGCCGCGTTGTTCGCGATGGTCGCGTCCGCCGTCAGGCTCAAGATATAGGTGCGCCAAGCGGTCAGCTCGCTCAACAGCGGGGCAAAGTTATTGCCGGTCGTCACGCCAGAGCCGATTGCCAGCATCGGGCCGGCCGGGCCTGTCACCCCAAGATCATAGAAGTAACTGTTTGATACGCTTGCCAATGGGCTGCTATGCATGGTCTGGATGCCGAGATCGGCAAAGACCAGGGAATTCGACGAGTCGAACTTCCCGTTATCGCTGGTCAAGGCCACTTCGCCCGTCCAGTCAATGCCTGCAAACACCGGGGCGGCGCCGCTGATCGAATCGGGATCGGTCGTCACGTTCCACCGGCTCGAAAATACATCCAGCAGGTTGGGAAAGCCGCCGTCCGTGATATACCCAGGATCCTGAGCCACCGAAAGCACCCGGCGGTCAGCGCCAATTTCGGAGTTTGACATCTGGAAAGCGCGGCCCACATCGGCGTCGTCGCCCATCGAAACCACCAGGTACTTCGCGATCTGGGCCACTGAGGGGACAACGGGCGGGAAGGCCGCCATCGGCGCCACGGTAACAGCGGAAGCCATCTGGCGGGCGGAAGCCAGCGCCGGCTGCGTGGCTCCGAGCGCCAGGAAGCGCAATTGCACCTCGAAGGCCTGGCCCAGCCCCAGGTCGCGGCCGAAGCTGGCCGTCAGGTCACTCCACTCGATCACACCACTGCTCGTGCTGTTGGGCGCCGGGGTCGCGCCAACGAACTGCTGCTTCGCCGGGTCATACAGGTCTTGTAGCGGCAGGAAGTTAATGAACGTCGCACCGGTGTTGGTGATGCGGATCGTGTAGGCGATCTCTTCGCCCACCACGCTCGGATTGCCGCTGGTCAGCGTCTTGCTGATCTGATAATCGCCCCACGGCTGAGCGTAACCGAAGTCGGCGTCCAGGTAGCTGCCGCCCTCCGGCAGGTTGAAGACTGAGGTTGGGCTATTGTTCGTCGTGATGATGTAACCGACCGGCACAGTGCTCTCGACGACTATCGCGAAGTAGTCGCCCGGCGTCACGTTTTGGAACAGATACTTGCCGCTGGCGCTCGTGGTCTGCGTGCCAACCACCGTGTCTTTGGCCGAATCGAAGATCAGGTCGCCGTCGTCGCGGTAGAGCTTGACCTGCACACCCGCCAGGCCCAGCTCGCCCGCGTCCTGCACGCCGTCGTGATCCCGATCGTGCCACACCGTGTCGCCGATCTCACCGGGGCACACGCCCGGCTCAGCGTAGATCGTGTTCGTGCCGAGCTTGGAAGGCGAGGCATGGATGTACGGAATATCCATCGCGCCAAACCCGGACACGCCGAAGGCTGCCGGGCTGATCTTGACCTCGTAGATGACGTTGAAGTCCCAGTTGGGATAGGTGGGGTTCGGCGTATAGAACGCATCGCTCGCTGGCGAATTCAACAGCAGGTTCGTACCCAAGCCCGAGCAAACGCCGCCGACGCAGTAGCCATAAGCATTGAGCGAATTCGACAGCGACGTGCTCGCCTGGAGGATGTGGGCGGCGCTGCCGGTATTCATACCGCCATCGCCGCCGCTCACGCCCAACGAAGCGTAGCCAGACGGCGTGCCGCTCTTGGTCGAAACATAGTCAACGTCGAAGTCGAGCACCTTCGTCCCGGCCGCGTTGTAGCCCCAGAACTGCGCCTTATCCGACCCGACCAGATCGCTGAAGTTATGGGTGCGCGGCCAGTTGATGATGTTGGCACCGTAGGTATTATCCACGAAATTTTTGTCAATCGCCAGCGTCATGTAGACACCGTCGCCGCTCGGCTGATAGAAGGTCGCCAGCTTGCCGAACAGCGTCCCGGCTGTATCATTGTAGCATACCACCTGCGCATCGGGCGACACGTTGTAAATCGTATCGTACTTGCCGTCCACCACCGGCGGCGTGTTGGCGATCACGGTCGTCGTGTCGGTGGCCGCGCCGACCTTGCCCGGCACTGCGGCGGAGGCCGCCCGGATGACCGTCTGATCCACCGTGCCGGCGGTCGCGCCAGCCGGGGTCCGCACCTCGGCCACCAGGTAATAGGCCTTGCCCGGATCAATACAGACCGGGTTGCTCACGGCCGGCTCGTTCGGGCTGCTGGTTTCGTGTACGCCGTTGCGGTTCAGGTCTTCCCAAAGCAGCACCGTCCACCCGGCAGTAGAGGTCGCATTCACGGTCACGCAGTCCTGCGTCGAACCGTTGTTGAAGACCACATGTCCGAAGAACTGTACGCCCCCAGGCACGGCGCTGCGGGTGTAGTTCGGCTGCACCGCCAACAACTGGCCGACACGCGTCGTATCCGTCGCGATGGCGCTCTTCCCGCCGCCCGTGGCCGTCACCGTCGTGGTGTCGAGCATACCGAGCGGCACACCCACCGGCACATCTACTTGCACCAGGATGGGATAGCTCGCGCTCGGGCCGATCACCGGCGTCTGCGTGATCTGCGTATCGGCCGGATCTTTAAGGCCATTGCCATTGACATCCTGGTAGATGCGAGTGGCCCAGCCGCGATTCGAAGCCGCCGACAGGTTCACGGCGGTGGTCAGGTTGCCGACCGTCACGACATGGGCGTAGGTCTTGGTCAGCCCGGCCAACGCTTCGCCGGTGTTGCTGGGGGCCAGGGTCAGCCCCGCGCTGAAGCACACTTCCAGCTTGGGCCGCTGGCTCGTCGTGCCATCGTCACTGCTCTTGAACTTGGTCTCGTTCTTGGGGCTGGTAACAGGGGATTCGAGGATCAGGCCAAAATTCGTGGCCGGCGCTGAGATCCAACCCGTCGTTGCAGAGGTAACATTCCACGTCGCCCAGTAGTTTTTGACATCCTTGACGACGTTGTGCGAACTGAGGACCGCCGCGTTATAATCACCGCCCAAACCGGCCCAAAGTAGATTTGCAGCCTTGTCGCGCGCCTTCCAGGTTACTTCGGCTTCATTCCACGATGCGGTCACCTGGTGGGCGCGGATGGTCGCGTTCCCGTCCCGCACTTCCTTAACCCAGAGAGATAACGTCGCGCTGGACACGATCGCATCGGTCGGCAAAGAGGAGAGATCGAACCGCAAGAGCGACCGCATGAGCTTGCCGCTCTCGGTCTTGACCTTCAACTCAATGTCGGTCCCCCGACGCTCATCCTGCATCTCTTGCTTGATGTAAGAGTCCAACCCGGTGGTCGGCGTGGGTTGCAACACGGTGCAGGTTTCGCCGGCCTGCGGCGCCGCCGGCGCTGCAAAGGCAACCGCCGCGGGCATCGCCGCCGGCTGCGCCGAAGCGGGCAACGCCGGGAACAGCATCGCCAGGATCGTGATGATGGTGATAAGAAGGGTGTGCGGCGCGTTTTTCATGATTATCTCCTCTCCCAATTGGGCCTATCAGACACGTAATTTACTATCCTTATACCGTTTCCGCAGAGAAAACAGTATGCAACTCTACATTTTCCGTTTCCGTATTGCAAACGTTTTGCAACAACACTCCATACATACCCTATAATTAGGGTACTACCCCAACATTACAAAAAGCATTACGAAACCGACCCGCGCTGGCCGATCAGAAAGCGCCCTGATTTAGAGGCTTTCGCCGATCTGGCGGTCAACGACAGAAACCGGCCGAAGCTGCGCCACCGGAGGGCTGGCCCGCTACCGGCTCACGGCTGCCGGGCCGAAGACCACCTTGCCGCCGTCCAACAGCAACGCAGCAACCTCATACTCGTAACGCTCCGTCGCCAACGCGGTGCGATCCAAGAAGACGTATTCGCTGCCCTGGCTGGCGCCCGCGTGCTCAGCCGCGATCAACTCTGGGCTGACGACCCGCCACGCGCCCGCGTTGCCCCCGCCCGTCGTCCGCCGCAACACCTCGAAGCCGGCCAGGCGCGCTTCGTTGGCCGTCTGCCACGCCACGGCGACCCCCGCCGGCGTCCGCGTCGCGGCCAGCCCCGTCACCATCAGGCCGGTCGGCAAGAGGATGCGCACCCCCGTCGTCCGGCTTTGCTCGGCCAGCAAGACGAGCGAACCGAGCAGGGTCGGTCCGGTCGGATTGGCCCACGCGCCGCGCACGATGCTCGTCACATAGGTGCGCGCGCCCGGCAGTCGCGACGTGTCGGCGATGCCCCGGAAGCCGGCCGAGACGGTGAGCGTCGCGCCCGGGGCCAACGCGGTGAACGCGGTCAGATTGCGCCATTGGATCAGTCCATCATCCACGTTGTCGCTGCTGGCCGGCGCCCCGCTCACCCACGACAGGTAGGTGTTGCTGTAGGCCAGCTCCAACGGCAGATAGGTGATCCAGGCCGTGCCGGTGTTGGTGATGCGGATGGTGAAGGAAAGGACGGTTCCCGTTCGCACATCCACATCGCCGCCGCTCAGGCCGATGGCGTAGGTCGCGCCGGTCTGCGCCGCCCCTTGCCCCGTCCGGTAGCCGAAATCCGCGGTCAAATCAACGCTGTTGTTTGCCAGGGTGACGGTGTAGGGCTGCGCCTGGTTGTTCTGATCCTGGCCGGGCTGCGGCCCGATCGTGGTCGGCGCATAGCCGGCCAGCACGCCGAAATCGTCACTCACGGCGACCTGATATTCGCCGGCCGGCCGGCCGGCGAATGCATACAGCCCGTCGGCGCCCGTCGTGGTCGCGGCCACGGTGTCGCCGCCTTGCAGCAGCGCCACCGTAACGCCCGCCACGCCCAGGTCGCCGGTCGGCGGGGTGAAGCGGCCATCGCCATCGGTCTCACCCCACACCTGGTTGCCGATCACGCCCGCCATCAAGCCAATGGCCCGGTAGAAGCCGAAGTCCGCCGCGAGATGGGTGGCGCCGGCCGCCAGGGCGACCGGATAGGGATCCGACTGGCTGTTGCCGTCACTGCCCGCCGCGCCCAGCGGCCCGCGCGCATAGTCGGCCAGCACGCCCGCGGTGTCGCTGACATGCACCAGATAGTTGCCCGCCGGCGCGCCGGTGAACAGATAGTTCGCGCCGGCCGCACCCACCGTGTTGCTGGTGATCGCCGTCGCAATGATCGGCTCGCCCGCATCCCAGCCGCGATTGCCGTTGCTGTCACGGATCAACGCGACCGTCACCCCGCCCAGCGCCGCGTCCCCCGCGCCGAAGACGCCGTTGCGGTCGGCGTCCAGGAACACCAGGGTACCGATGGCGCCGAGCAGCGACCCCTGGAGTTCTTGCGCGCCGGCGGCATTGGCGACCGCCTGGCTCGCCTCGCCGATGCCCAGCCGGGCTTCCAACCACTGCTGACCCGCGGCCAGGGGCGGCAAAAACGCGGGCGCCGGCGCGGTGGCGCGCAGCCCCGCCAAAATCGGGCTGGCGGCCCAATCCGGCCCGGCGACATAGCCGCTGCCCGCCGCGACCTCGATCCGATAGCCGCCGGCCGCATCGGTGACGCCCGACGCGATCCGCACGCCGGCCGCATCGGTGATGGCAATCGTCGCGCCGGGGATGCCCGGCTCCGACGGCTTGCGCACCCCGTCCCCGTCCCCGTCGTACCAGACCAGGTCGCCCACGACCGCTTTCCCGGTCTGCGGTGTCTTGAAGTAGCCGAAATCCGCGTCCTTGTAGATCTGGCCGGCGGCCAGGTTGATCGGCGCGGTCGGATCGGGCTGGCTTTGCATCCCCACGCGGTGGGTCAGCCCGCCCAGCGTCCCGTTCGGATTCACCGCGTCCAGGACATCCACGAAATACACGCCGGCCGGCAGTCCCAGCAGCAGGTAGCCGCCCACCGCATCCGTCACGGTGGCGGCGAACAGCGTGTCGGCGACATCGAGGAAGCCGTTGCTGTTGGTGTCGAGATACGCGGCGACCCGGACGTTGGGAAGGCCGCGCTCGCCCACATCCTCCACGCCATCGCCGTCCGCATCGTACCAGACCAGGTCGCCGATGGCGCCCAGGCGGTTCGGCTTGAAGAAACCGAAGTCGGCCGTGTAGTTATATTGATCGGCCGCCAGCGTCACGGTGTAGGGCTGGGTCTGGTTGTTGTTGTCCTGGCCGGGCGCGGCCCCCGGCAGCGTCGGTATCAGGCCGGCCAGCACGCCGAAGTCATCGGAAACCTGCAAGCTGTACACGGCCGCGGGGAGGCGGAGGAAGCTGTACCGGCCGCTGGCGCCGGTCGTCGTGGCCGCCACCACACTGCCGGCCTGGCTGAGTTCGATAGTCACGCCGGCCTGCCCGGCATCGCCGCCCGTAAACGCAAAGGCGCCGTCCCCGTCGTTCTCGATCCACAACAGGTTGCCGATCACGCCGCTATCGGGAAAGCCGGCCAGATAGTAGCCGAAATCGGCGGTCAGGCGGGTCGCGCCGGCCAAGAGATTGATCGGATAGGGGTCGGCCTGATTCTGGTTGTCCCCGCCGGGCGTGCCCGGCGGCGCTTCGAGGTAATCGAGGAAGATTGCGTTGGTCGCGCTGACGTGGACGAGATACGCGCCGGCCGGCGCCCCGGTGAAGTGGTAGTTGCCGCCATCGGCGTCCAGGGCGCTGGCGCTGATCGCCGTCGCGATGATCGGCTCGCCGTCGTTCCAGACCCCGTTCCCATTGGTGTCGCGGATCAAATCCACGCTGATCCCGGCGAGGAGCGCCTCACCGCCGTCGAAGCGGCCGTTGGTGTTGGCGTCATTGAAAACCAGATTGCCGATGACGCCCAGCCGGCCGCCCGCGGCATCCTGATAGCCGAAGTCCGCGCTCAACACCTGCTGCCCGGCCGACACGACGACGATACGCGAAGCAGAAGCCGAAGGGGTCAGCCCGGCCGGGACGCCACTGACGGGCGCCACCCCATAGCTGCCCGCGGGCAGAACGATGAAATAGCGGCCCGTCGCGTCGGTCGTGGCGCAGATGGCCGCGCCGCCCCCTGTGGGGGTCGCGCAAACCTGGACGCCGGGGATGCCCGGCTCGCTCACCCGCTGCACGCCGTCCATCGTGCCGTCGAACCACACCGCATCACCGATGATGGCCTGCCCGCTGCCGGGGATCCGCCGATACCCGAAATCAGCGTCCCGATAGATATAGCCGCCGCTCACGTTGATCGGCGCGGTCGGCTGCGGCTGCGCCTGGTTGCCCACCATGTGGGTCATGCCATCCAACGGGCCGCCGGCCGCGCCGGCATTCAGCACGTCCACCAGATAGACGCCATCGGCCACCGCGCCGAACAGATAGCCGCCGTCTGCGCCCGTGGTGGTGGTCATCACCAGCGTGTCTCCGCCGGTCAACGTGCCGCTGCCATCATCGTCGGAGTAGAGGGCCAGCACCACATTGGCGATGCCCGGCTCGCCGACATCCTGGATGCCATCGCCATCGCCATCGTACCAAACAAAATCACCGACCGCGCCCCCGCGCGTGGATACTACGTCTGGCTCGCCTCTGGCCGCGGCCTGGACGCGTGAAGTCGTGGGGAGTTCGGCAAGCGCCAACTCTCCCAAGATAGCCCCGGCTATCAGGCATGCGCTGACCAGCAGCCAGGTGATCGCCTTCTTATGCATCGGAATCACCTCCGTGTAGAATTCACACGCAGCCGCAGATCCCCACCTCGCCCTGCAGTCTATAAGATCCCCTCATCTAGGTGAAGACGGCGCTACGTTGCGTAAGATACGGCCCGTCATACAGAATGGGGCTAAGTCAGCGCGCCGCGCGCAACAGCAGGGGCAGAAACACTGTGTTCGCCCCACCTGCCCCCTGGGCGACCAAAAGATCGCCGTTCTTGACATCATAGAAACTGATCCAGGGGCGGCCTGCGGTGTCCAGCCGCAGCGAAGGGTAGGCCCCGACGTCCCCGGCGTGATGGACGGTCGTGATGACCCATCCGACCGGCCCCGCGGCCGGAGCCGCAACACTCACCGGCCGGGCGATCTTCAGATCGGCGGCCGCGCCATCGTAGAAAGCCACCAGCGGCGTCCCGCCCCGCTCCAGGGTCAACGCCGTGTGGCTTTCACCCCCGGTCACCGCCACAACCTGCACCACCCAACCCGCCGCCCCATGATATGCGACCGACACGCGCTGGTTCGCAAAATCGTAATAGCTGATATACGGGACATCTTGCGCATCCAGGGCCAGCGAGACGTGTCCGCCCGCGTCTCCGCTTGCGTTGACCACCTTAATCTGCCACGCGCCGGCCGCGGTGCGGCTGGCATAACCCAACTCACCACTACTGCCGTCGGCAGAACTGGCATAAAAAGCAATGTGCGGCGCGTCGGTCGAATCCAGCGCCAGCGACGTGTAGGTGAGCGGCCCGACCTCGGCGACCTGTTCGAAGGTCCACCCCGCGGCGGAACGCACCGCGTATTTGACGGCGTGGTTGGTTGCATCATAGTAGCTGATGTGCGGCCGGCCGGTGCGATCCACGCCGATGGAGGTGTACGCGCCCACGTCGCCGGCCGTGTCCACCGCCATGATCTCCCAATCCGCGCCATCCCCGCGCGCATAGCGCAGATCCAGCTCGCGGCCATCCTGATAACTGATGTGCGGTCTGGCATCCCCGTCGAGCGCCAGGCTGGTGTAGAGGCCCACGCCGGCCTGCGTGTCTACTACCGCATTCTGCCACACCCCGGCGATTTGTGTCGCATACTTGAGCTGCTCACGGTCGCCATCGTGATAGCTGATGTGCGGCACGCCCGCGGCGTCGAACGCCAATGCGGTGTAATCGCCGACGCGGCCGCCGCGGTCGAGCTCGCTGAACTGCCACGCCCCGCCCTGCCAGGCCGCGTAGCGGAGCGCATTGTTGGTCAGATCGAAGTAGAGGATGCGGGGCTGATCTCCGCCGTCGAGCGCCAGCGAAGTATAGGCGCCGACATCGCCCGCGGCGTCCACCGTTTCGGTCAGCCAACCCGCGGCCTGAACATCCCCAGCGCCCGCGGCGGCGACCCAACGCGCCAGCTTGAGGTCGCCGTTGGTGAAATCGCGATAGCTGATCACCGGCCGCCCCGCCCGATCCAACGCCAGCGAGGTGTAGCCGCCGACATCGTTCGCATCATCGGCCACCTGGATGACCCAGGGCTGGCCGGCGACCCCATCCCAGGTGGCGTAGCGGAGCGCGCCAGCCACGCTGTCGTAATCATAATAGCTGATATGGGGGTGCCCGCCGGCATCGAGCGCCAGTGAGCTGCCCACACCGACGTCCCCATCGCTGTCCACCGTGAAGATCTCCCAGGCGCTCTCCGTCCAGCGGGCGTAATGCAATTCCTGCGCCCACTCGTCGTAGTAGCTGATGTGCGGCCGGTCTGCGCCGTCGAGGGCCAGCGAAATGAAGCGCGCCGTGGAGGTAAGCTCTGCCACCGTGGCGATCTCCCACTGCGCGCCGATCCAGCGGGCATGGCGCAGCGCCTTGCCTGTGCCGTCGTCGTTCTGGCGGAAGTACGCCAGGTGCGGCCCGCCGGCGCGGTCGAGCGCCAACGCGACCGTCGCGCCGGCGTCGCCCGCCGCGTCCACGACCTGGCGGGACCACCCGGCCGGCGTCCACTGCGCGAATTTCAGATCGCAGTTGAACGCGTCGTAGTAGGCGATGCGCGCCTCGCCCGCGGCCGTCAACGCGAGGGCCGCCGAGGCGCCGACGGTTGGCGCGTCATCCACTACCGCGTGCTGCCAGGCCGTGCCATCGTATCGCGCGTAGTAGAGGTGGTCGCCGCCATAGGCCACGACCGGCCAGCCGTCGGAGGTCAACCGCAGGCTGCGATCGGTCCAGGCGTCGAAGGTCTTGGGGCAGTCCACACACGTCGCCTGCCAACCGTTTGCGACCAGCGGCGAGCCGGTGGATGAGACGAGTGACTGACCGGCCGCCGCAGACCCCGCGACCGCCACCGACAGAAGAATCACCCCGGCCAAGCAGAGCCGGGAAAAGGACCAGATGCGGCGTGCCATAGCCACTTGTTCGCTCCTCAGATATCAGGACTTACGCAGTACGATACGGAGCACCCTAAGCGGAGCCTCGCTGTAGTTTGGCGAGGCGTAGTGCCCAAACACAGGGGCATTCTATCGTAGGGTGCGGCCACGTCCCAAAACGCTCCGGCATCCTTCGACTACGGTCACAAACAACGTGACCTCCGCTCAGGACGCCTTCGCTTGAGTAACTGCGTAACCCTGTCAGATACAGGAACGCCCACACCCCCTGGGGGAGGAGTGTGGGCGCCTTGAGATTCGGCCTCATGCGCAAGTTGCGCCTTGCCGGCCCGCAGAAGACGTTAGTAGCCGAAGATGATCTCGGTGCTGTCCACCTTCACCAATGCCGCTTTGCCGGCGTCCACATCGCGGACGGTGAGAACCAGGGTCATGTTGACCAGCTCGGCCACCGTCGTCACACGCGACAGGTTGAAGTAGAAGATCGCGTTCGCGTCTTTATTCTGCACCGCCGATTGCGCCGTGCCGAGCTTCAAACGCCGGCCGTCGGGGAAGACCTGGACGACATCCAGCACGCCGCCCTCATTGAACGACTTCACCCGGATGCGGACCTGGGCCTTCAGCGTGTTGGCGGCGGTCTTGTACGAGCCGGGGCTCCACTTGCGCAGGGTCAACGGCCCGTCGGTCGTCCCCACAATCACGACATCCCCGCCCGGCTTGAGCTTGTTCAAGACCTGCGCGCCGCGATAGATGGCATCCACCACCGGGGAAGTCCCTGTAAGCCCGGCCCCCGCCCCCTTGCCGGTGTTGAGCGCCTGCGCGATGGCGAGCGCCCGGCTGTAGTCGGCCACCAACGCCACCCCGTTGCGCCGGGCAGACGTTGGCCCGGCGTCGGTCACTCGTAGCTCCGCATCAGGCCCCTCGGCTGCGGCAAACGCCTGAACCCCGGACAACAGCAACGATTCGATCTCCTCGCGCGCCTGCTGCACGGTGGTGGCCCTCGAGAGCGCGCCCAGCTTGACCGGGGTTTCCGGCCGGAGCCGCAGGCTCGCCAGATTCATCCACAAGGCCGCGTGTTCCTTCAGCGCCCGCCACTTCTCCGCGGACATGCCCGCGGCGCCGCCCAACAAGAGCGCATCACGCAGTGCGACCGTCTCGGAAAAGACACGCGAGCTCGTCTGCGCGGCCGTGATATAATTCGGCAACTCGGTCGCGGGATAGGCCCACTGGCCGCTCTGGCGGAATTCCCGCTTCCAGTCGGCCAGGCTCATCGGCGGCGCCGCCACGGGATCGAAGAAGCCGACGTTCAGCGTGGTCGTCACATTCGCCCGGAGCGCCGGGATCAGCGCCGAGCGATCGGGGCTGAGCAGCCAACCGGCGGGCACAGCAGCGGACACGACCTGCACCTGGTATGCCGCCACCAACAGTTTCGGGAAGACGTATTTGCCATCCATCGCGGTGGTCGCGGTGGCGATCACTGAGGCCGGCGCAATGGCCTGGCCGCCCGCGGCGGCGAGAAGCTGGACGACTGCGCCGCTCCACGGGGTCTCGCCCGTGTCAATGAACTCATTGCCGTTCAGGTCGTTGAAGATCGTACCCTGGATCGCGGCCTGGCCGACGGCGAGATTTTTCTGGAAAGTGGCTGCGCCCGCCTCGCCGCTCACCAGCGAAACGGACTCGACGATACTCTCTGCGCCGCCCGGCAGGCGGATCAGCACGATGCGGCTGCCCGGCCGCAGGTTGGGCGCCAGGTATTGGCCGCGCTCCCCAGTCAGCGTCGTCGCCAGCGTAGCCTCACCTATGTCAATCAGCTCGTTGCGGTTGGCGTCATCGAACACCTGCACCGTGGCGCCGGCGATGCGCGGCTCCACAGTTGCCAGGCCACACGCGCCATCCGCGTTGAGGTCCTGGCACACGGTTCCCCACAGGGAAATGGGGTACGCGATGCCGAAGTTGACGCCGCTCACGAGGCCGGCGCCGACTGCCACCGGCTTGCTGAGCGCGGTAGTCGTCACATAGCCGGCGGGCAACAGTTCAACCACGGTGTAGCTGCCCGCGGCCAGCCCAGCGAAGGTGTAGACGCCGTTAGCATCGGTGGTCATCGTGATGGTCGGCGTCGCGCCGAGGAGTTGGAGCGTCACGGCCGAGACGCCCAGTTCCGCGGGGTCAGGACCGACCAAGCCATCGCCGTTGGCGTCGAAGAACACCCGGCCGGAGATCGCCCCAGTCCCCGCTGGCCCACTGGCAGCCGCAGAGACCGATGTCGGCGCGCCCCCCAAAGCCAACATCACAGCCACCACCATCGCCGCCAGGATCACGGACACACGTGCTGCTCTCCGAATCGGATCCATAATGATCTCCCCCGCCGTGCTAATGACAAACTACATTCTATCGCAGTCTGCGAATTACACACAAATTTTCAGTATGATAAATCCGCGGCCTTGCCCCAGCCACGATATGATTATAGCTGCGATATGTTACAAAGCGCATTACGACGAAGATGCATCCAGGGAGTCGCGCGCAATACCCCGATTGTCGCGCGACGGATGATGGGGATAATGGCACAAAGCACATTACGAGCGGGGAAAATGAGGCCGGGCCTGAAACCTTCTGCGCGGCACAGGCCCGGTCGGGTATGGGGAGGTGGGGAAGCGTGTTGGTGGGGTAACAGCTACCCTAATTGACCGCGATCGCCGAGACCATCGGCGGAAGGCTGCCGCCCGTCTTGGCGAAGGCGATGTTCAGCACCCCGTCAGTGACCGTGACGGTGTAGGTGCGTTCCAGCGCGGCGGCGCTGCCTGCGGTGGCGTAGACATCCAGCGCACTCTCGACCACTGCGCCTTCGAGACTGATCTGCATCACCCGCTGACCGGCGGCCGTGGCGGCCAGTTCGGCGAAGCGCAGCCGCACGGTGTAGGCGCCGTTGGGCACGGTGAAGCGGTACTCGCTCAACCCTTCCCGGTAGCGCTGGAAGAGGAACGGATCGGCCGAGTTGGCGACATTGGTGGCGCTCACCTTGGCCGCGCCGCCCACATAGCCCCAGGCGCCGATGGCGTATACCTGATCGGCCTGCCAGGTGGCGCCCGCGCGGTCGGTGAAGGTCGGCCCGCCGCCATCCACCCGCTGCGTGTACGCCACATAGACCGGCGTCGCCGTCGGCGCCGGGGTAACGGTCGGGATGCTCGACGCGTCACGGGATTTCACCGAGATGGCGTTGATAATCGGGGTCTTGCTGCCGCCATTCTTGGCGAAGCCGATGTTCAGCAATCCATCGCTGATCGTCACGGTGTAGCTGCGCTCGACGAGCACGCCCTTGCCGGCGGCAGCGTAGATGTCCAGGGCATTCTCGACCGCCGCCCCTTCGAGCGTGATACGCATCACGCGCTCGCCGGCCTTGCTCACCACGAACTCGACGAAGCGCAGTTCCACCTGGTAGGCCCCATTCGGCACGGCGAGGCGGTATTCGCTCATCCCCTCCCGGTACTTCTGGAAGAGGAAGTCATCGGTCGTCCCGGCCACGGCCAGCGTGGACGATTTGGCGCTGCCGCTCACATAGCCCCAGGAACCGGTCGTGAAGGCCCGATCGGCCGCCCAGGTCAGCGCCTGGCTGTCGGTGTAGGTGGGGCCGCCCACATCCACCCGCTGCAGGTAGACCGCCGGGCTGGTGGTCGGGGTCTTGGTCGCGGTCGCGGTCTGGGTGGCAGTTGCGGTCGGCGTCGCCGTTGCCGTCGCGGTCTTCGTGGCGGTGGCGGTCGGCGGTGTCGTGGCCGTCGCGGTCGGCGGCGTTGCGGTCGCGGTCTTCGTGGCGGTCGCAGTCGCCGTCTTGGTGGCGGTGGCGGTCGGTGGTGTCGTTGCGGTCGCGGTCTTGGTCGGCGTCGCGGTCGGCGGTGTCGTGGGCGTGCTGCCCGTACCGCTGGCCGCTTGCACTGCCGCGGCGGCGTTGATGCGGCCCCAGCCGTAGTAGGGATCGAACCCGGCGGCGCCCTTGTCGGTCGCGGTCTCCTGAAGGATCGCGCGCACCTGCGCCGGGGTCAGGCTGGCGTTGGCCGACCAGATCAGCGCAGCCAGGCCCGCGACATGCGGCGCAGCCATCGAGGTGCCGCTCATGAAGCTGTAGGTGTTGGGATCGGCCGTCGTCCAATAGGTGTTCCAGATGCTCGACCCCGGCGCCGACACATCCACCCAGTCGCCGTAGTTCGAGAGGCTCCAGTATTCGTCGTACTCATCGGTGGCGCTCACCGCGACCGCTTCCTCGTAGTAGGCCGGGTAGAATGGCGCGCTACTGCTGCTGTTGCCCGCCGCCGCCACCACCAGCGCGCCCTTGCCCCCCGCGTAGCGGATGGCATCCTGGAGCGCCGTGGAAGGGGTCGTGCCGCCCAGGCTCAGGTTGATGACCTTCGCGCCGTGATCGGCCGCGTAGCGGATGCCCAGCGAGACATTGGCCCAGGTGCCGCTCCTCGCGGCGCTCAGCACCTTCACCGGCAGCAGCGAGACGTTCGGCGCGATGCCGACCGTGCCCTGACCGTTGTTCATCGCGGCGCCGATGATGCCCGTTACGTGCGTCCCGTGCCCCTGGTCGTCACTGGGATCGCTGTCATTGTTGACGAAATCCCAGCCCGGCAGGATGCGTCCGGCGAATTCGGGATGCGTCAATGAGGCGCCCGTGTCCACGATCGCCACGATGACCGCCGGGCTGCCCGTCGTGATGTCCCAGGCAGCCGGGGCGCCGATGAGCTGCGGCGCATACACCAGGTAAGGGTTGTTGTAGTCGGGATCGGTCGGCGTCAGCCCGGCGCAGGCGATGCCGTTGCGTTCGGCGTAGCGCACGTCGCGACGGCTGCTCAGCGTATCCAGCAGGCCGGCCAGCGCATCCTCAGCCGCCGCCACCAGGTAGGTGTCTTCCGCGATGGTCTGCTGGATTTCGACGCCGTATTCAGCCAACAACGCCGCGGCCTGGCCCGGCGTGACGCCCGTCGCAAAGCCGATCAGCGCCTGACCGGTCACGTAGCGCGCCTCGACGGGTTGGCCCGTGGGCGTGTCGCACAGCGAGCCGGTGGCCCGGGCCGCGGCCTCGGCGAACGACACGGCCGCGCTCACCTCGTCGGCCACCAACGTCACCGGCGACTGCTGCGACTGCTTGCCATCGGCGGTGCGCAGCGTCACGACCCGCTTGCCCGGCTTCAGCCCCCGGATCACCCAATGGCCCTGGGCATCGGTGATCGCGCCGCCCAACTCGGCCGCGCCGGCTTCCACGCGCCGCGTGCCCTTCGGGTCATCGTAAAGCTGCACCCGCACGCCGGGGATACCCCGCTCGCCCAAACCCTGCACACCGTCGTGGTTGCGGTCATCGAAGTAGGCGCCCACCAGGGTGAGGGCCGGGCTGGCGCCGAAATCCACGCGCCCCTGCGCGATGGCTTGATTGACCTGATCGTCGTCGCGCGCATCAACATCCGTTTCGACGCGGCCAAATTCGACCAAGCCGGCTTTAATCGTAATCGTCACGTTGCGGCTGCCGTTGGCGGTGCCCAAATAAGCGGCGTCATCGGGCCGGACGACGCGGTAAGCGCCGGCGAGCAGGCCGGTGAAGCGGTAGGCGCCGTTCGCATCAGTGGTGGTGGTGCGGAACAGGGTCTGGCCGGTCGCCGCGTCGCGCAGTTCGACCACAGCCCCCGCGATGCCGCTTTCGCCGGCCCCGCGCACGCCGTCGCCGTTGCGATCCAGGAAGACCACGCCGGAGATTTCGCCGGCGCCGCCCTGGGGCGCGGCCGCCACGCTGGGCGCGCAGATCGCGAAGAGCATCGCAAAGGCGATGATGGCGAGAATCGTATTTGGCAGAAACCTGGCTTGCGCTTTCATGACCCCACCCCTGCTCGGTTGCCCCGCGCGCGCTTGAGACTGCGGCGGCGGAGCGAACCCGTTGTTCTATACATAGTTTATAGTTTAGCGCAGGCGGCGGGCGGGGTCTATCCGTAATCCTACGGAACATGAGTCGGTGGGAAGCATAAAACGGGCGGCTCATTACCCGACAGGTGTAGCGTAGCCCCTTGTGGGCGCCTCCGGGCAAAGAAGCGACGCCGACGGGCGCAAGGCCCTACACTACAACATGATGTCGGGCA
>CAZYHE010000001.1:0-13725 GCA_964647225.1 uncultured Anaerolineales bacterium | reverse complement strand
ACATGATGTCGGGCAAAGAAGCGACGCCGACGGGCGCAAGGCCCTACACTACAACGTGATGTCGGGTAATGGGAAGGGGTTATTCTTGGGGCAGGATACCGTGGCGGATGGCGTAGCGGATCAGGTCAGCGGTCGAGCGCAGCTTCAGTTTCTGCATGAGGTTGGCGCGATGCGTCTCCACCGTGCGCGGGCTGAGCACCAGCCGCTCGGCGATCTCCGGGTTGCTGTACCCTTCGGCGATCAAGCGCATGACCTCGCGCTCGCGCGGGGTCAGGGTCTCGTAAGTGGTCTGTGCGCCGGCTTTGGCTTTTTCCAGATAGGTGACGAGCGAACGCTCGGACAGCGGCGGGCCGAGGTAATGATGCCCGGCCATCACCTCGCGGATGGCGTACACCAGGACATCGGAGCTTGATTCCTTGACGACATAGCCCAGCGCGCCCGCCCGCAACGCTTCCAGCACATAGGCCTCGTTGGCGTGCATCGAGAGGACCAGGACCCGGGTCTGCGGCGCGCGCGACTTGACGGCGCGCGCCACTTCCAGCCCGCCGAGGCTGGGCATCATCAGATCGAGCATCGCGATGTTGGGCCGCAGGCGCTCGATCAGCTCCACCGCCTCCAGGCCATCCCCGGTTTCCCCGACCACGCGGAGATCAGGCTCAGTCGCCAACAACGCCCTGATGCCCTGCCGGACGATCCGGTGGTCTTCGGCTAATACGATAGTAATCACCAATTAACTCCAATCAATCTATCGGCAACTCTGCGGCGACGCGCGTGCCCACGCCCGGCGCCGACTCGATGACCAGGCGGCCGCTCAACAGCTCGGTGCGTTCGCGCAGGCCCGACAGCCCGGCCGCGTAGCCGGCAGACAACGCGGCCGCGACATCGAAGCCGCGCCCCTGATCGCGCACTTCGACGTACAAAGCCGTCTCCGCGACTCGCACCTGCACCGCGGCGTGGTCGGTCTGGGCGTGACGCGCCACGTTGGTCAGCGCCTCCTGGACGATCCGATAGGCCGCGGTCTCGATCTCCGATGCAAACCGCCGATCCTCCAGCCCGACGTGGTGAAAGCTGAGCTGAACATTCGTCTGCTGGGTGTAGCGATCGAGCAGCCAGAGCAGGGCCGGCAGCAGCCCCAGGTCATCCAACAAACCGGGCCGCAGATCGAGCGACAAGGCGCGCACCTTGCCGATCAGCTCGTTCAAGAGCGACAGCGCACTCGGGAGGTTGGCCTGGGCCACCGCCGGCGATTTGAGTGACATGTCAATCAGAATCTTGAGGCCGGTCAACGACTGGCCGATCTCGTCATGCAGTTCGCGCGCCAGGCTCCGGCGTTCCGCCTCTTGCACCCGGACGAGTTGGCGCGAGAGGGACTGGAGCCGCTCATGCGCGGCCACCACCTGGGTCAACAGTTCGTCGCGCGCGGCGGCCATGCGCAGCCGGTCAGTGATATCTTCGCCGATCCCGGTCACACCGATCACGCGCGCGTTCATGTCGCGCGTGGTGGTGAAATTCCACGCGATCGTGCGGCGCTCGCCGTGCGCCGTCAGCATGTCGCTCTCGAAAAAGCCCGACACAGACGCAACCCCGATCATCCGGTCAAACGCGGTTCGGGTCTGCGCTTGCTGGTCGTCCGGCACAAAACGCGCGAACCAGTTCGCGCCGATCATCTCGGGCCGGCGTATCCCGGCCACTTGCGACAGGTATTCGTTGCAGAAGGTGATCCCGCCCGCGCAATCGAGGCCCACGACCACCAATTGTACACTTCCCAGCATTTCGCGCAAGCGGCGCTCGGAGACGAATAGCGCCTCGAGCAATTCATCCCGCTCGGCATCGGTGCGCAGCGCGGCGACACCCAGGGTGACATCCCGGGCCAGCGACTCCAGGAAGCTCACCTCTTCATCATCGAACGGATCCACCTCATTGTAACCCAGGCCCAACTCGGCCAACACGCGCCCGCGCTGCATCAACGGCAGCGCCAACGCCGACCGGAGGCCGCCCGCCAGGGCCTGGTTGCGCCAGGCGGGAAACCGCGGATCGCTCGCCAGATCGCGCGCGTGACAGGCGGTGGCCGTGCGGATGGCGGCGCCCACCGGCCCGTCGTCGGGCGGATCCGCGGCGCCGGTCGTGGGGTCGCCCAGGCAGTGCTGCAAAGGGCCGCGCCGGGCAATGAGACGCACCGTCTTCCGCGCATCCCCCGCGGCACGTCCGCCCCACGCCACGCCATAGCCCCCCACATCCACCAGGATCTCGCACACCTGGTCGAGCAGACTGGCTTCATCTCTGGCGCGGGCGATCGCCGCATGGCATTTCACCATCATCCACAAGCCACGGTTGACCCGCCCCGCGCGAACTTCAGCCGCCTTGCGCTCGGTGATGTCCAGGTGAAAGCCGACGATCCGCACGGGCCGGCCATCCGGCTCCTGCTCGACGATCACGGCCCGATCCTGAATCCAACGCCACCCGCCTGTCTTGACGGCCATGCGGTATTCGGTGATCGCCGCAGCCGGCAGACCGCTGCGACGGCGATCCTGGATCGCCAAGACATTGCCGCGGTCATCCGGGTGGATCAACGCCAGCCAGCCCTCGCGCGTCAACTCCATCTCAGCGACCGTATAGCCCAGCATCGTCGCGTAGTGTTCCGAGATGGTGACTACGTCCGAGGGGACCTGCCAGTCATACATCCCCAGGTCGGCGCTTTGCAGGGCCAGCTCCAGACGTTGTTGGCTCTGCGCAAACGCGGCATGGGCGTCATGCTTCTGAGTCACATCCTCCAGGCGGCCCTCGAAATAGCGGAAGCGCCCCGCGGTATCGTACACCGGGCTGAAGGTGTCGCGCACCCAGATCAGCGCGCCATCTTTGCGGCGGAGGCAGATTTCATCCACCACAGCCGCGCGCGTCTGCGCGATGGCGGTGATCTGCGCCGTGCGCTGCGCAGGATCCATATATAATGAAGAGACGGGAGTCGCCAAAAGCTCAGCTACATCGGTGTAGCCCAGGAGGGCCGCCAGGGCCGGGTTAGCATGGCGGAAACGACCGTCCTGCGTCGTCCGATAGAGGCCGATGGGGACGCGATCGAACAGCGCGCTTATACGGGGCGCGCGCATCCGGCGCGCTGGATCAGCACGCCGGATGCCGTGGTTGCCTTGCTTACCCATCATGCCACCTCGGTAGATACAGGATACCACGAACGAATAGGCCAAGCCCGCCAACGGGGAATCGCCTGGGCGGGCCGCCCCGCATCCCCAAAATCGTCGGCCGTTTGTACGATGATCGCCCGCAAGTGGATGTAATCAGGAGGATGCCTAACCGGATGATGAACAGCGCCGCCCCACCCAACGCCAGGCTTCTATTTTTCATCGGATGCCTCCCCACCCTGCAAACCCATCTCATGTGATATATTCTACACTCAACTGACGATGAAGGCAAAGCCGTGGTTCCCTTCACGATTTCTTCACGTTGGCGTGTTATACTATCATTACATTCCCGGTCCACTTGCTGCGCGACCGGCCAATTTCGGCGCATTACGCGCTTCGTAATCTGAATTGTAATGGACGGATGTTACGATGCACATTATGAAAAGTGCTCGACGATCACTAAAGGAGACGTGTCTAATGAAACAGCGATTTCGCCGAACCGCTCCGGCGCAGCGCCGCTTCGCATGGGTGGCGATCGCCACCGTGCTGGCGCTGCTGCTCAACCTGGGCCAGGGCCTCTTGCCCGGCACGACTGCGCCGACCGCCAGCGCGCACAACCTGAACGCCAGTGCGATTTATGTCTACTTCGACCCAGACACGCAGGCCACCCTGGACAATCTGATCGCCACCAACCAGCGTCCGGTCGGCCAACCGCTGCTGCGGCCCGGCGACGAGTTGGGGCTGATCATCAAGGCCGTACCCGATCTCGGCACCACGACCGGCGTCGGCGGTTACACGACCTTCTACATCCCGAACGGCGTGCAGGTGGTGGATGCGGCCTACATCATGCCCGGTGACCTGGCCGCGGACGGCATCACCGGCTTCGACAAGGTGCCGATGAAAGGCCAGGCACAGATGCCCGCGGTGGGCGCGGGCGGCGAGTCCACGGTCAGCCTGGTGGGCGTCACCCGCGGCCCGAATATCCTCGGCGTCACCAGCCCGATCGTCACCGCCGCCAACCTCAACCTGGGCACCTTGCCAGGGGTGTACGGCGACACCGGCATCTTCTTCTCGACCGCGCCCGAAACCGCCTACGGCACCTATACCGGGGGTAAAATCACCAACAACAGCGGTGACGAGGTGGGGCTGCGCACCGCGCTGGGGACGACGCTCAACAAGTGGGACGCCTGGCAGATGGCCGCGTATGGCATTGCAGGCACGACGAACCCGGCCTACCCAAGCGCGGCGCTGGTGGACAGCAACCAGCGCGGCTATGCGCCCTGGGGGTTGGCAAACGTCGTGGCCGGCCCGCAAAGCGGCTACGCGTGGGGGTTCAACTTCGCGACGTACTCGGCCTGCGATCCCACCCCGACCGGGACGCCGGTGGCGAGTTGCATTGACCAGGCGACCCAACAGATCGGCCCGTGGCAGCGCATCAAATACCCCGGCAGCCAGTTTGCCGACGACCCGCCCGGCGCGCGGCCGCTCGTGCAACCCTACACGCGCGGGGCCGATGCCAGCAATTCCGGCTGGGCGCTCAGCCCCGCGACGCCGTTGACGCAGACCCTCTCGCAGACGGACAGCACCAGTCCCAAAGCGATCCGCTTTGCCATCGGCCAGCTCACCTATTACCAGCCCGAGTACGTCTGGGTGAAGATCAAGGTGCATGACAACACCGCGATTCTCGATCCGACGGGCTGCCCCAAGTGGACTGTAGACACCTTCGGCGGGGACGCAGGCGGCGATAGCGGCGGCAAGGATCATATCTGGCGCTACTACGACCCGAACAGCGTCACCCTCAACGGCTGTCTGGCGGTCGGCAAGCCCGCCACGCGCGAGTTGGTGAAGGTCGGCGACACCTTCCAGTACAAGGTCAAGCTCTACAACGCCGGCGGCAACGACTTCAGCACCGTGCAGATCCAGGATACACTGCCCAGCGGCGCCACCTACATCAGCGCGGTGCCGGCGCCGAGCAACGTCAGCCTGCCGAACCTGACCTGGACGGTGGCGCCCTTCCTGCGCAGCCAGATGTTCGAGGCCACCGTGACAGTCAAGGCCAGCAGCGCCGGCCTCATCAGCAATAACATCTGCACGACCGGCCAGACCACCGGCGGCCAGACGATCAATAGCTGCGGTAAGGACATCACGGTCACAGGCAACCAGCCGCTGCTGCGCCAGAGCAAAAGCGTCTCCCCCACTTCGGTTGCGCCGGGCGGCACGGTCCAATATACGATCAGCATGCTCAACATCGGCAGCGGCCCCACCGGCAACCCGATCGGGGTCACGGAGTATCTGCCCGCGGGCTTCACCTATGTCAGCAAGGATAGCGTCACGATCAACGGCGCGAATGTGACCGCCGCCACCACGGTGAACAGCAGCAATGCCAACCAACCGGTCTTTACCGTGCCCGGCGCGATCAATGCGGGGCAAGGGCTGGAATTGAAGTTCACCGCGCAGGTGTCGGCTTCGGCGGCGGCCGGGAGCTACTGCAACTCCTACAAGTCAACGCAAAACAGCATCGGCGTACTCACCGGCGCGCTGGCGTGTGTGACCGTCGGCGGCGGGCAAATCGGCGACACGATCTATCGCGACTGGGATGGCGACGGCGTGCAGGATGCCGCCGAAGAGGGCATCGCCGGGGTGACGGTGCGGCTCTATGCCGGCGACGGCACGACCCTGCTGGCGACCACGACCACCGACGCGGACGGCCGCTACCTCTTCGCCGGCCGGGCCGCGAGCAACTACGTGGTGCAAGTCAACGGCGGCGTAGCCCTGACGGGCACAACCCTGACCGGCGACCCGGACGGGACGCTGGACAACCGGCATGCCGTCACGCTGACCACCAACCAGCAATACCTGACCGCAGACTTCGGGTATCAGCCGGGCGGCGCGGGCGCACAGGGCAACGTGAGTAACAAGGGCATCATCGGCGACACGGTCTTCGAGGATGTGGGCAACGACGGCTTCTTCAACGCGGGCGTGGACATCGGCATCTCCGGCGTCACGGTCTCTCTCTACGCCGACCGCAATGGCGACGGGATCATTAACCTCAGCACGGATGCGCTGGTGCGGACCACCACCACGAATGCCAGCGGGGTCTACAGTTTCACCTTCCTGGGCGAAGGCTACGACTACATCGCCAAAGTCACCGACAACGATCCGGCGCTGGCAACCTACTTTGGAGCGACCCCCTACCAGGGGTCCTCCGTGAACCCCCACCCCGTGGATAATCTGACCGGGAGCTATCTGAATGCGGACTTCGGCTACTGGCGCGTGGCGCCCGGCTCGATCGGCGACACGGTCTGCATTGACGTGGATGGCGACAAGCTCTGCACCGCGGCGGACCAGGGCATCTCGGGCGTGGATGTGCAGCTCTATCGCGACGCCGATGGCGACGGCGAACCCGACCCGAGCGAACTGGTGACCACGATCCCCACCGACGCCAGCGGTCACTACACCTTCGCGGGCCTCGGCCCCGGCGCCTACATCGTCGTCGTGGACACGACCGACCCGCAGATCCCGGCCGGCTACCTGCCCTCGACCCCCAGCCAGACCGCCGTGACGCTGGCCGTGGCCCAGAACCGTACCGACGTGGACTTCCCCTTCAGCAAGGTGCTGACCAAGGCGGTGGATAAGACCAACGCCAACGCTGGCGACACGCTGAAGTACACGATCACCGCCAACTATCCCAGCGGCGTCCTGCTGCAGAACGTCACCATCACCGACAGCGTCCCCACCGGCACGACCTTCGCCAGCGCCGGGCAGGGCGGCACGCAGAGCGACGGCGTGATCGTCTGGAACCTGGGCAGCAACAGCGCCGACAAACCCGCCACGACCGCGCCGCCGGACACAGCCCTGTGTACGGCCTCCACGACGCTGACGGCGGTCGCCGACACCTATGTTTGGAAGGGCTCACCGAGCTATTTCGGTGGCACCGAAAACCTTCTGTATATCACTCCCAGCACGGTAGATTACGCACCCGGCCTGTTGCGCTTCGATCTCACCACCATCCCGGCCGGCGCCCAGATCCAGGCTGCCGATCTGAGGTTGGTGGTGACAATAAGCCAGGCCAACCAGGTGCATGAAGTACACCGCATGAACACGGACTGGACCCAGGGCACGAGCGCCACGAATGGCGCCACCTGGAACGACTCCAACGGCACCGGATCCGCCGGCGATTGGGCGACCGGCACCTTCAGCGCCAACGACTACAGCCCAACGCTGCTGGGCAAGATCACGCCCAGCACGGCCGGCGCCAAGACGCTCAGCATCATCCCCGCCGTCACCGACTGGGTCAAGAACGGCGTGCCCAACCGCGGCCTGGTGCTCGTCCCCACGGGAACCTCTACGGCTGACGTCGAATATGCTTCCAGGGAAAATGGCACGACCGCCAACCGCCCCACCCTGGCGGTGAGCTATAACTACCAGTCTCCCACGGGATGCAGCGGCACCACTAACCTGACTTCAGTGGCCGACACGTATGTCAACCAGAAGAGTCCGACCACGGCCAACGGTACGACCACCACGATGCTCACGTTCCCGAAGACTAACGAGCAAAGGTCCAGCCTGGTTCGCTTTGACTTGTCGTCCATCCCGCCGGGCGCGACCATCACCAGCGCCACCTTCAAGCCAACCGTGACCAAGGCGGCCCCTGCCGGTAAACAGGTTGATGAAGTCCGTCCGGTGGTCACCACCTGGACCGAGAGCGCCACCTGGAACGATGCCGACGGTGCCGGCAGCGGCGACTGGGCGGCCGGCAGCTTCAGCAGCAGCGACTACGGCGCGTCACTGGGCACGATCACGCCCACCTCGACCGGCCAGAAGAGCCTGGCCATCACCAGCCAGGTCAACGACTGGGTCAACAACGGTGTGCCCAACCGCGGTCTGGCGCTCCTCCCCACCGGCTCGAATACTGACAATAAGAAAATCGCCACATACGGCACGCGCGAGAACACCACGGTTGCCAGCCGGCCCGTGCTGACCGTGGTCTGGAGCCAGGCCGTCAGCACCCTGCCGCAGACGACGGTGGAGCTGCACGCCGAGCCGCTCTTCCTGGGCGGCGTCGGCCAGATCAAGGTGACCATGCTGGCCTCCACCCAGGCGACGGTCACCAACGCCATCAGCGTCACCCCGCCCGCGGGCCTGACGATCAACGCCACCGGCGGCGCCAGCGGGGTGAAAAGCAGCGGCCCCACGCCCGCCGGCCCCGTGACCATCACCGTGGGCAGCCCGGCCAGCTTTGTCTACATCTACAACGTGACCCCCGGCAGCCTGCCCGGCACGCTCAGCTTCACCGGCAAACCGGCGCCGGCGGCCAACTTCGGCACGGCCACCTCCGAGGAGGTCATCGTCAGCCCGGCACTCACCTTCACGACAACGGTTGATACTCCCGCCACGGTGAGCGCGGTCGAGAACTTCGCCAACATCTCGGCCCGCGAGGCCGACACCAAGCTCGGCCCCGATATGTGCTATGTCGTGGCCGACGGCTCCGACGGCACCACCGCCGACCGCCTGCTGAGCATTGATCCCATCACCGGCGACTTCGTGGACATCGGCGCCACCAGCACGAACAACATGGAGGCGCTGACCTGGAACCTGGCCGGGACCAAGCTCTATGGCGTCGAGGCGGGCCAACTGGTCACCCTGACCGCGGAGAGCATCACCCGCACCGTGGTCGGCACGATCGGGACGATTGCCGGGACCTTCGGCAATATCACCACACCCGACGTGGACGCGCTCAGCTTCGACCCGACGACGGGCATCCTCTACGCCGTCGCCCGCCGCGAGGACGGCACGAACGGCAACACGTTGTTGGATGTCCTCTTCCAGCTCAACCCGGCCACGGGCGCGCGCGTGGCCAATGCCTACGGCGCCGGCCGGGACTACATCACCATCACGACAAACACCTTGGCGACGCCGTTGTACGACGTGGATGACATCGCCTTCGACGACGCCGGCGTGCTCTATGCCATCGCCAACGATCCGACCATGAACATCGGCCTGGGCGATCATCTGGTGACCATTGACAAGGCCACCGGCGCGGTCACCGACATTGACGTCCTCATCGACGCGGCCGACGGCACGACCGCCGTCACCGACGTCGAGGGCCTCTCCTTCTTGGCGGGCGTGGGCCTGATCGCCAGCACCGGCGACGCCTCCACCACCACGACGCAGCGCAACAAAGTCTGGACGGTGGACGCCGACACCGCCGAGCTGACCGAGATCGCCGCGGTCCCGGCCTACAGCCAGACCGACTACGAGGCCGTGGCCTGCGTGCCGGGGCCGGTCGAGCCGGGCGGCCTGATCCTGCCGCCCACGCCCAGCAACGAGGTCCTCACCGCGCTCGGCGCCAGCATCGGCGACTTCGTGTGGGCCGACCTGGACGGCGACACTGTGCAGGACGTGGGCGAACCGGGGCTGGCGGAGGTGCAGGTGTGCGCTACGCCCACGGGCGGCGGTGCAGCGGTCTGCACCACCACGGATGCCCTGGGCAAATATCTGATCGGCGGCCTGACCAACGCTGCCAATTACAATGTCACCCTGACGCCGGGCACTCTCCCGGCCGGCTACCAGCCGACCACGGCCACGACGCTGACGGTCACGGCCACCACAGCCGGCACGCTGACTGCGGACTTCGGCCTGCGCCCGCCCGGCACCGCCACCATCGGCGACACCGTCTGGCTGGACGCCGACAACGACGGTGTGCTGGATGGGGGCGAGAGCGGCCTGCCCGGCATCACGGTCAGGCTCTATGCCAGCGACGGCACGACCTTGCTCGCCACCACGACGACGAACGCCAGCGGCGTCTACACCTTCACCGGGCTGAACCCGGCCACCTACCAGGTGCGCGTGGATCCGACCAGCGTCGTGACCACCACATACGGCGTCACCAGCACGGTGGGCGCCGCTATGACGGCGACGACCGGCACGGTCAATCCCAGGACAGTGACGATCACAACCCCGGGCCAGGCGATCACGAACGCCGACTTCGGCTATAACTGGAGCGGTTCCATCGGCGATTATGTCTGGTATGATAATAACCGGAATGGCGCGCCCGACGAAAGCCCGGCGACGCCCATCGCGGGCGCGTTCGTGCTGCTCTACTACGACGCGGATGGTGACGGCATCCTCGATCCGTCGGAGTACACACCGGTCAACTTCATGGACACGAACGCCGCCGGCATTTACACCTTCGGCAACCTGCCGCCGGGGCGCTACCTGGTGGACGTCTACGAGGACAGCTTCACCGTGGGCGGGAACCGCGAGGCGATCCCCACCACACCCGATGTGCGCGCGGTCAACCTCGCTGCGGGTCAGGCCTATCTGGACGCGGACTTCGGCTACTTCAACGGCGCGCTGATCGAGGGCCATGTTTTCTGGGACAAAGACCGCAACGGCCTCTTCGATGCAGCCGAAACCGGGCTGACCCCGGTGGGCGTCACCCTGACCGGCTTCGACAACTTCGGCAACCCGATTTCCGCCAGCACGACGACCGACGCCAGCGGCAAGTTCGCCTTCCTGGTGCCGGAAGGAACCTATACGGTAACCTACAGCACGCCGAATGTGCTGGCGATTGACCCAACCCTGGGGGATGTCACCACCCCGACCAGCTATGTCGTGACCGCGGAAGCCGGCCCGGATTGGCACGTGGATCTGCTGTTCGGCGTGGACAACGTCGGCAGGATCGGCGATACGATCTGGAACGATGCGGAAGGCGTCTCGGCCAACGGGATCTACTCCCCGACTCTCGGCGAGACCGGGCTGGCGAATGTCACGGTCAATCTATTCGACAGCACCGGCGCGTTCGTGGCCGCGCAGATGACCGACGCCAACGGGAACTATCTCTTCATGGGGTTGGCGAGCGGCACATACACAGTTTCCGTCGTCGCGGGAACCCTGCCCGCCAACTTCGAGCAGACCGGCGACCCGGATCAGCCGGGGGTGCGCTGCACCGCGGGCGCGTGCGACAACCGCACGGTGGTGACGCTGACAGGGGGCGTCACCCAGGTCTTGACCGCGGACTTCGGCTATCGCTCCACCGGCACGGGGGGCGGCGCGGGCTTGACGACCCTGCGCGGCTATGTCTACCAAGACCTCGCCGCCGACGGCGCGTATACCACCACAGACCCGCTGATCTCCGATGTGACGGTTCGCGTCTCGTGCGGGGTCAGCGGCACGTTCCAGACCACCACCACGGCCAACGGCATCGGCGGCAACTGGACGGTGGCCGGCGTGCCCGAAGGCGCCTCCTGCACGGTGACGGTGGACACCACGACGCTGCCCAGCCCGGCTTATGTGCAGACCGGCGCGCCGAATCCGCCGAGCACCGGCCAGACCTGCGTCACCTGTAACAGCAGTTACACGCTGACCGTGCCGACGGGCGGCCAGACCAATCTCAACTTCGGCTACCGGCAACAACTCGGCGGCATCGGCGGCACGGTCGTCATCGGGCCGAACGCCAACGGCATCGCCGACGCGGGCGAAACGCGCCTCCAGGGGGTCACGATCACGCTGACCTATGCGGGCGCGGACGGCTTCCTGGGCACCGGCGACGATACGACGACCGTGACGCAGACCAACGCCAGCGGAACCTACAGCTTCACCAACCTGCTGCCCGGCCTCTACCAGGTGGTCGAGACGAACCTGCCCACCTACCTCAGCGTGGCGGATCGCGACGGCGGCAACCCGGACAACATCACCGTGAACCTGACGGCCGGGCAGCATGTGGCCGGCCGCGACTTCGAGGACGTGCCGCCGCCGAGCGCGGCCGTCAGCAAGACGTTGACAACACCGGCGGGCGGCGTGGCAGTGGTGGGCGACACGATCACCTTCACGCTGCGCATCACCAACACCGGCGTGGTCACGCTCACCGCGGTGACGATCACCGACACCTACGACGCCGGCAAGCTCACACCGACCGGCTACAGCGTGACGCCGAACGGCCAGGCCAGCGGCGTCCTCACCTGGACGACGAACCTGACGCCGTCGCTGCCGCTGGCGGCCGGCGCGGGCCTCACGCTCACCGTGCGCTTCCGGGCGGATGCGCTCACGACGCCGGGCGTGACGACCAACACCGTCACCGCGGCCGGCCAGGACGTCTTCGGCCAGCGCGCCGGCCCGCTGACCGGCCAGGCCACCGTCCAGATCCAGCCATCGGCCGCGGGGCTTATCGGCGACCGCGTGTGGTGGGACATCAACGGCGACGGCAGCCAGGACGCCGGCGAGCCGGGCATCGCGGGGGTGGATCTGCTGCTCAACGGCGGCACGATCACGACCACCGGCGCTGCCGGCGACTATCTCTTCAGCCCGCTGGCCGCCGGAACCTACACCGTGACGATCGCCCCGGCGGAGTTCCAGGCGGGCGGCACGCTGCACAACTGGGCGGCCACCTATCCGGCCGGGCTGGTCCACACCTTCACGATCACGCAGAGCCAGGTGATCACGACCGCGGACTTCGGCCTGAACATCGCGTCGAGCTACACGGTAACAAAACGGCTCATCACGCTCGATCCGGTGCGGCCTGGCGAGCCGATCAGCTTCACGCTCCGGGTGACGAACACCGGCGCGACCTGGCTGGCGGCCCTGCCCATGCAGGACGCGTACAACAACACCTTCCTGACCTATGGCTTCGGTGGCGACTTCGCTCAACTCGATTCAGATGATCACAACAATGACGGCGTGCTCAACTGGACCGACGCGCTGAGCGTCACGCGCGGCGGCCCCGGCCTGTTGGCGCCGGCCGCCAGCACGGTCATCACCGTCTGGTTCACCGCCCACGAAGATACGCAGACCGAGGGCGCTCTCGGCACGGCCAACCGCATCACGGTCACCGCGCCGGCGTTCGATCCCGACGGGCCTGGCCCGCTGCCCGCCGGCGCGACGCAGCCCAGCCAGGGCGCGACCGCATATGTGCGCATCCAGCAGCCCACCGGCCTCACCCTCACCGGCTTCGGCGCGACCGCCGAGAAGGGCAAAGTGACGCTCACGTGGCAGACGGCCAACGAGGCGCAGCTTCTCGGCTTCAACATCCTGCGGCGGGTGAGCAACGGCCCGCTGCAACCGGTCAACCCCGAGCTGATCGCCGCCGAACACGCCGGCTCGAACCAGGGCGACCGCTACACCTTCACCGATCAACCGGCCGCGGGCGCGTATGCCTACCTGCTGGAGATGATCCACCTGGATGGCAGCCGCACCCGCACCAACCCGATCGCCGTGCGCGTCGGGCCGTAATCCAGTTCGTAGTCGCGACTTCAGTCGCCGCAGGGCATGTCGGACGACTGATGAACGTTAAGAATTTATTCCGGTAATGGGCGAGAGGTCTCGTGACTGCCTGGTAGCCCGGCGATTGATCGCCGGGCTACCAGGCAGCGCCCCGTGAACGGGGCTAGAGCCGAGCCGGTGCGCCGCCCGTCGGCTCGGTCGTCACGGCCAGCGACACCGCCGTCGTCCAGCGCATCAACCCGGCCATCGCCATCGCCAAGACCCCTGATGTGCAGTACGTGCGTTCCGGCGATACCGTCACCTTCACGATCCAGGTCACCAACACCGGCGACGTGGCGCTCACCGGCGTTGCGGTCAGCGATCCGCTGGC